>JBJKQX010000412.1:0-4990 GCA_046704965.1 Binataceae bacterium (SeqCode) | reverse complement strand
AACAGCGAGCAGTTCCGCGCACGCGAATATTTTCAGGAGTGTGAGCATCCTGAGCTTGGACGCACGATCACTTACCCTGGGCCGTTCGTGAAATTCAGCGAAAGCCCGATCGCATATCGGCGAAGACCGCCCACGGTCGGCGAACATAATCGCGCCGTCTATCTCGACGAGATGGGAATGGCAGAGGCGGAACTCGACGAGCTTACGCGCAAGGGGATTATCTAGATGGCTTCGCAACGTCCGCTGGAAGGCGTGAAGATACTCGATTTCATGTGGGTGATGGCGGGTCCGGCGGCAGCCCGGATGCTCGTCGACTACGGCGCAACGGTCGTTCGCGTCGAATCACCCACCCGTGTGGATATCGCGCGCACGCTCCAGCCGTTTCGGCACAACCGCCCCCATCCGGAGGGCTCAGCGCTGTTCGGCAACTGCAACGCGGGCAAGTACGGGATCACGCTCGACGCCACGAATCCCCACTCTCGCGAAGTCCTCCTTGATCTGGTGCGATGGGCCGACGTGGTCGCCGAATCGTTCTCGCCCAAAGGGATGCGCGCGCTCGGGTTGGGCTACGACGTGCTGCGCGAAATCAAGCCCGACATCATCATGATAAGCACCTGCCTGATGGGACAGACCGGACCGCTTGCGAGCTTCGCCGGCTTCGGCAACCTGGCCGCCGCCATCACCGGCTTCCATCATCTCACCGGATGGCCCGATCGCCCGCCTGCCGGACCGTTCGGCGCTTACACGGATTACCTCGCGCCGCGCTACACTGCCGTCGCGATCCTTGCGGCTTTGGAGTATCGACGGCGCACCGGCAAGGGGCAGTATATCGACCAGTCGCAGTCGGAGTCGTCGCTTCATTTTCTCGCGCCGGCCCTGCTCGATTACACGGCCAACGGGCGCTCGCAGGTAAGAAACGGCAATCGCGATCCGCAGCTCGCCCCGCACGGAGTCTATCCGGCGAAGGGCGACGACCGATGGGTCGCGATCGTGTGCAAAACCGACGATCATTTCCGCCGCCTGTGCTCGCTGATGGGCCGCGCCGAGCTTGCCGACGACCCGCGTTTCTCATCGCTGCCCGCGAGGCTGGAGAACGTGGACCAACTCGACGCGATCGTCTCGGAGTGGACGCGCACCGTCGATGAGCTTGAGATGGAAAAGTCGTTGCAGGCGAATTCGATTCCGGCCCATGCGGTCGAGAACAGCCGCGAATATGTAAACGACCCGCAAATCGTTCATCGCGGTCACTTCGTCAAGCTGCCCCATGCGCATCAGGGGACGACCTTCGTCGAAGGCTCACGCACCAAACTGTCGCGCACGCCCGCACAGGTAACGCGCCCTGCGCCGACGCTCGGGCAGGACAATCAGTACGTGCTGGAAGAAATTCTCGGCTACGACCACGACCGGATCAGCGAACTGGTCGCTGCGGGCGCGCTGGGCTAAGTCACGCGATGACTCATCAGACCAGATGGGCGGCGAAGCGAAGCCGCATGTAATCCGCCGTCCATCGACCGCACTCGTCACACAGCACCGGCCTTAGAAGATCCGCGACTTCGGCCTTCGCGCGAGCGCGGTCTTCGGGCTGAAGTGGTCTGAAAAAGTTCTCGCCGAAGGTTTCGAGAAATCCTTCCACGCCGGCCGGAAGCGGTGTTGGGCGCGGGATCAGCGCGCAGTAGTCAACTTCAAATCCTGCCGCCTGCAGGCGCGAGCCGTAGTCGGCAACGGTCGGGAAGTACCACGGGTTGAGCGCTCGCGCGTCGATTCCGCGCCGCCCCAGCACTGCGCTTATCGCGACCACGATAGCCGCGCAGCATCCGTGTCCTCCCATCTCCGCCACGAATCTTCCACCCGGCTTGAGCGTCCGTGCCACGCGCGCGATCGCTGCGTCCGCGTCGAGCATCCAATGAAGCGCCGCATTGGAAAACACCGCGTCGAACTCGCCTTCGAACGGCAACTCGTACGCGCTGACGCTGCGCCCGTCGATTCCCCGCGCACGGGCCGCGCGCACCATCTCTTCGGAGGCGTCGACCCCAACCACTTCTGCGCCAGCCTCGATAAGTTTTTCCGTCAGCGCCCCGTCACCGCATCCGAGGTCGAGAATTCGCTCACCCGGTTTTGGATCGAGCAGTTCGAGGACTGGCGCGCCGAGTTCCGCCACGTAGCGCGCGTTCCTGGCGTAACGATCCGGGTCCCAACTCTGTTTTGCGCTCCGATCCTTCATCGCCGAAAGCATAGTCGTACGCGGGGCGGAGGCAAACCGGCTCTGACCCACCCGCTCGCGCATGCCTTGCCCGCGCCTTCACCGTTCTAGTAATCACAGGCTAAGACATCCGCCTTGCAGGGGGACGCGCGGTGCTCGAAGCCATCGACCATATAGTTATCGTTGTCGCCGACCTCGAACGGGCGATACACGACTACGGCGCACTCGGGTTCACCGTGGTGCGCGGCGGCCGCCATAATATCGGCACCCACAACGCACTAATCGCATTCGCCGACGGCTCCTACATGGAACTGATCGCTTTTCTGACGCCGGTGGAGAGCCATCCCTGGTATCAGGCACTCGCGCACGGCGGCGGGCTTGTGGACTTTTGCGTGCGCAGCGATTCCCTCGCCACCGACGTCGAGGCGCTAACGGGCGCGGGCGTAAGCATCGGAGAGCCGTTCGCGATGTCGCGGGAACGGCCAGACGGCTACCGCCTCGCATGGGCGCTCTCGATTCCGAATCCGCCCTTCAACGGATGCGTCCCGTTCATTATCAAGGACGACACTCCACGCGACGAGCGCGTACCGCGCGAAAGATCCCATCGTAACGGCGCCGGCGGAATTGCGCGCCTGACTGTCGCAGTGAGCGACGCGTCGCGAGCCGCGCGGTGGTACGAGACAGTGCTCGCCCGCAAAGGCGAACCGATCGAGCGCACCGATCTCGACGGTGCAGGGTTTCGTTTCACGGCGGGTCCTCACGAAATCGAACTGGTTGCGCCACGCTCGCCACAAAGCCCCATCGCCGCTTTGCTGAATGGGCGCGAGGGCGCACCTTATGAAGCCGTCCTGACCGGCAACGCATCCGCGCCGGGCATGCTCGACCCGAAACTCGCGCACGGAGCGCGACTCATGATCTCATCCAAACCGACTCGCCCGGACTGAACAGAGGGACGCCAAATCATTCCGGGCAACGGGAGAACTCACGATGTCATCTCAAAAGATCAGCTTCGGATTCACCATCCCGCAGCGTGGCGTGTTCTTTGGAATCTCTTCGTGGCAGGAGATGCTGGAGCTTGCGGCGGCCGCCGATCGCAACCCGCTGCTCGACTCGGTCTGGGTGGGGGACAGCCTGATGGCGAAGCCGCGTCCCGAATCGCTGACGCTCCTCGGCGCGCTGACGTCGGTCACCGAGCGGGTGCGCCTGGGCGTCGGATGCATGGCGAGTTTTCCGCTGCGCGATCCAATCGTCTTCGCCTACCAGTGGGCCACGCTCGACATGATGTCTCGCGGCCGGATGCAGCTTGCGGCATGCACTGGAATCGTGGCGGGAGGAACCAGCGCGCGTGAGGGCTCGGTATGGGGCATCACCGACACGCAGCGCGGAAACCGGATGGCGGAGAATATCGAAATCTGCCGCAAGCTGTGGAGCGGCAGCGATGTAAGCTTTGCGGGAAAATACCGGAGCTTTTCCGGCGTGACCGTGCAACCGCGTCCGGTTCAGAATCCGTGCCCGATCTGGATCGCGGCCAATCCGATGCCGAGTGCCGCGGACAAGCCGATGCGCCGGGTCGCCCGCATCGCCGACGGATGGATGACGGTGCGGCTTTCGCCGGACATGCTGGCCGGCAACTGGTCAGTGCTTTCACGATGCCTGAAGGACGAAGGCAGAGACCCGGGCGCGTTTCCGACGCTCGAATATCACAATATCAATATCAATTCCGACCGCGCTGCCGCCCTTGCCGAGTCGAAGCGTTTTCTCGACGAGTACTACGGTCCGGTCTTCTCGCCCGAGATGGTCGAGGCATGGACCGCGGCCGGCACGCCCGCCGAATGCGTCGAGCATCTGCGCCAGGTCGGACGCGACGGCGCCAAGTCGATCGCGCTCAGAATCACGGGATGGGACCAGAAGGGCCAATTCGAACGTATGGTAAGCGAGGTATTGCCGCAGGTTAACGAATAGGCGCCGCAGCAAGCCATATTCGGGGCCGACACAATCGTTTCAACTGTCGCGGGCCAAACGTAGTAGAATTGTCCTGCTGATGGCCTCGCTATCGACAATACCGCGCGTCCTTGTTGCAGCGACCGCAAGCGGCACAGGCAAAACCACTGCGACCGTGGCCCTCGTGGCCGCGCTTCGTGCGCGCGGACTCAGAGTCGCTGTGTTCAAGTGCGGACCGGATTACCTCGACCCGACGTACCATCGGCGCGCCGCCGGCGTCAGCTCACACAATCTCGACGGATGGATGATGGGGCGCGATGCGGTCACCGCGACTTTCGCGCGCGCGTCGCGCGGATACGACCTCGCGATAATAGAAGGCATGATGGGGCTATTCGACTCGGTCGCCCCGTCGAGCGACGAGGGATCGAGTGCGGAAATCGCCAAATGGCTTCGCGCACCCGTCCTTCTGGTTGCCGACACATCCGGGATGGCGCGGAGCGTGGCCGCGACGGCGCTCGGTTACGCGCGCTTCGACCCGGAGCTCCGGCTCGCAGCGCTGCTTTGCAATCGCGTTGGAAGTCGCGGCCATCTGGAACTCCTGCGTGAGGCGTCGTCGCAAATTCCAGTGGTCGGCGGTCTTCCCGCCGCGTCCGATCTGTCATTCCCCGAACGCCATCTCGGCCTTCGCATCGCCGATGCGCAATCGATGCCGGATTCGTCGATCACAGAATGGGCGAAGCTCGCGTCCGAGTGGCTCGACCTCGACGCGATTCTCGAAATCGCCCGCTCCGTGCCGCCGCTTGAATGGGCTCCGCCGCCGTCTGACGACGATGCGTCGCCTTTGGAGTC
>JBJKQX010000411.1:0-14463 GCA_046704965.1 Binataceae bacterium (SeqCode) | reverse complement strand
CTCGCCGCGATGGGATGGACTGGCTACGCTCGACTGGTACGCGGCGAAGTATTGTCGCTCAAGGAGCGCGAGTACGTCGCGGCTGCAACGGCGCTGGGCGCGTCGCGAACCCGCGTTCTGTTCCGTCATATGCTGCCGGGTCTGGTGGGACCGGTTGCGGTGCAGGCCACCTTCGGAATCGGCGGCATCATCGTGGCCGAGGCGGCACTTTCATTTCTTGGTCTGGGGGTTCTTCCACCCACTCCGAGTTGGGGCAGTATGCTTAATGCCGGACGCGCTTTTCTGCTGATCGCGCCTCATATCACGACCGCTCCCGGCGTGGCGATAGGAGTTGCGGTGCTGGGTTTCAACCTGCTCGGCGACGGCCTCGCGCAGCTTGCTGGAACGCGTTCCTGAGTATGCGTCCGGATCGGTCGCCGGATGCTACATCCCGGAATTTCGTGCTAGACCTTTTCCTCGAAGAAGGATCAGATGGAACCGAATGAGATAGCCGAGCGGCTACGGGCGTTTATCCGCGAACAGGGCCGCTTCAGCAAAGTCAAAATTGAAAATTTGAGCAAGATGCCCGGAGGCGCGTCGCGCGAGATATGGTCGTTCGACGCCGTCATGGAGAGCGAACAAGGCACCGTGCGGCGCGCGATGGTGCTGCGACGTGATCCCAGTCAGCATACTATCGGTACCAGCCGTCGCCATGAGTTTCTTGTTCTCCGTGCGGCCTTCGAAGAAGGAGTACTCGTTCCCGAAGTATTCTGGATGTCGGAAGATCCGGCCGTGCTCGGCGCTCCGTTTTTCATCATGGCGAAGGTCGAGGGCGAGACGATCGCGCGCCGACTCCTGCGCGATGATATCTATGCGCACGCGCGCGAAGTGATGCCGGGTCAACTCGCGGAAATCCTCGCGGCCATCCACCGCATCGATCCGGCCAGGCACAAGCTCGATTTCCTGGTCGAGCCCGGCCCCAACGCAGCGCTTGAGCAGGTGCAGCGTTACGAACAGAACTTGCACGACATTGCGCTGGAACCACATCCGGCATTCGAGTTGGCCTTCCGCTGGCTTTACATGCACATGCCCAAAACGTCGCGCAAAACTCTGATTCACGGCGACTGCAGGATTGGCAATGTTATTTTCGGTCCCGAAGGGGTGCGTGCAATTCTCGACTGGGAGTTGGCCCAGATTGGCGACCCGATGGAAGACCTGGGATGGATGTGCACGCGCGCATGGCGTTTCGGCGCCGACCATAACCCTGTGGGCGGGCTGGGAAAGCGCGAGGACTTCTTCCGCGCGTATGAAAAAGCGAGCGGAGTATCAATCGATCGCGAAACCGCGCGCTTCTGGGAGGTTTTCGGCAACCTCAAATGGGGAATTATCACCATCAGCCAGGCTCGCACCCATCTCGACGGACACGTCAACAGCGTCGAGCTTGCCAGTATCGGGCGGCGCACGGTCGAAACCGAGCTCGAACTGCTCAACCTGATCGAATAACCGGAGGAGGATGCGCGAGCGTCCGCTTTAATCATGCAGGACCGACCCAGTGCGATAGAGTTGCTCGAGGCCGCGGCTCAATTCATGGACCGCGAAATCGTGCCGAATACTCACGGCGCGCGGCAGTTTCAGTCGCGCGTTGTCGCCAACGTGATGCGTATCATCGCGCGCGAAATCGATATGGAGGAGGGGCTCATGCGAGAGGAAGTTGATATGCTCTCTGGCCTCCTCGGCAAGCCCAAACCCCATCTTCATGCCACTAGTGACGTACGCCGCGAGGCATTCGGACTCAACGAAGAGTTGAGCGCGAAAATTCGAAATGGCGAGGTTGACAGTGGCCCGTTTCGCGACCGTGTCTTCGAAGTGACGCGCCGAATCGTAGAAGACAAGCTGAAAATCGCGAATCCGCGCTTTCTCGAGGGCGACCTGAAACTCAGAGGCAGCCGACGTCCCTAGCCGAATCAGCATTGAAACGAGAGAGTCCGGAGCGGGTCACAAAAATACGATACAACTCACGGAGATAATACGATGGCTGAACGCAGGGTAGTGGTTATTGACGCCGACGACCTGATGCATCCCAACACCGGTGAGTCGAATTTCAACGAAAGCGCATATTACAACTTTTACGATCGCAACCAACGCGTAGGCGGCTTCGTCCGGCTCGGCAACCGTCCCAACGAGGGCTACGCGGAAATGACGGTATGCCTGTACCTGCCCGACGGCAGCGTCGGATTCATGTTCAAGCGGCCGGAAATCTCGAACAACAACGCGCACGACGCGGGTGGGTTAAAGTTTGAGGTACTCAAACCATTCAACCATCATCGCATCACCTATTCGGGCAAGGTTTGCGTTCTGAAGAATCCGCTTGAGATGGCGGAGCCTACGGTTGCCTTCAAGAACAACCCACATATCCGATGCGAACTTGCGCTCGACTACCGCGCAGTCGCTCCGGCTTGGGGCGGCGAACTGCGCGAAAAGACTGCTTCCGGAGAATGGAAGAGTATTAACCCTGGCAGCGACCCTTCGATGCAGTTCGCCAAGGGGCATTTCGAGCAGCACGGCCATGCTACGGGCACGCTAAAGATGACGAACGCTTCACAAACGGATATCGGTTTTGACGGGCTGGGTTTGCGCGACCATAGCTGGGGGCCGCGCTACTGGCAGGCGCCGAAATACTATCGGTGGCTCACGATGAACTTTGACGAGACGCTCGGCGTCGCGGCCATGATTACAGTGAATCGTGACGGAAGTGAGCATCCGGGCGGATTCGTCGCGCGCAAGGGGCGTCCAAACGTCAATATCACCAGGGTCGAGGTCGAAACCGAGTTCACCGGTGAACAGAAGCTGCACGACAGAATCAGGGCGACGTGCCACACGGAAGAGGGTGGCGAGCCTTTGGTCGTGACCGGCAAAGTACTCTCAATGATTCCGCTGCGAAACCGCAGGGAGGGAACCGTCACCCGCATCGCCGAGGGGATGACCGAGTGGCGATGGGGCGACCGGGTTGGCTATGGACTGGCGGAATACCTCGATCACCTGACCGAGTAGCAATTACTGAGATTCTTAGGGAGCGCGACCTGCCTAGGCGCGCTCCTTCAACGCTTTCAGACTCTTGCGGTACGGCGGGTGAGCGACTCCGCGCTCGGTGACTATTCCGGTCACCAGGTTGGCGGGCGTGACGTCGAAGGCGGGATTGAAGATGGCAACCCCTTTGGGCGTAATCTGTTTCCCGCCGAACTCGGCAATCTCGCTGGGCGAGCGCTCCTCTATCGGAATCTTTTCGCCACTCGAGCATCCAAGGTCAATCGAGGAAAGCGGCGCGGCAACGTAGAAGGGCACACCGTGACGCCGCGCCATGACTGCCAGCGGATAGGTACCAATCTTATTGGCTACATCGCCGTTCGCGGCGGTGCGATCGGTACCCACCACAACGCAATCTACGCGTCCGCTTCTGAGTACAGTCGCTGCCATGTTATCCGCGATGACCGTGACGGGAATCCTGTCCTTATGCAGTTCCCACGCAGTAAGACGGGAACCCTGCAGGAAAGGCCGCGTTTCGTCGGCGTATACTGAAACCTTCTTCCCGCTTTCTCGTGCCGCACGAACTACTCCAAGCGCGGTGCCATAGCCGGCGGAGGCCAATGCTCCGGCGTTGCAATGGGTCAGGACCGAGCATGGATCAGGAAGGAGTTCGGCTCCGTAGCGACCCAGAGCGCGATTAATTTCGATATCTTCGCGATAAATAGTTATCGCCTCGTCGCGCATACGACGGAAGAGCCGCTCCGCATTCAGCGAGAGATTCTCTTCCAGGACGCGCTTCATTCGTTCCAGCGCCCATGCAAGATTGACCGCCGTGGGGCGCGTGGCTCTGAGCGTCTTTGCCACTGTTTCGAAGCGAGTCTGCGCGCGCTTGCCTTCGACACCCTTCATGCCCAGTGCGACACCCATCGCGGTAGCCACGCCGATGGCCGGAGCGCCACGCACTACCATGGTGCGGATCGCCTCGGCGACTCCCTTGTAGTCGCGGTAGGTACGGATTACTTCGCGTGCGGGAAGCAGCCGCTGGTCGATCATCCTTACGGTGTTATTGCGCCAGTCGATAGTCTTTACGGCCATAGCACCCCTTATCCTGCGTATAAAATGTTAACGCAGCGACATATGCGTGCCGTTCAAGCGACAGCTGATTCTTGTCGCTTGAACGGCTAATGGCTTGCGCGGGAAATCAGCTCGGAATATCAGTTAAAATCAGGGTGCGGGCGAAATCCGATGGCGGGATACTCAGGCCTTTTCATACATTCCGCGAGTTTTGCGCTTGACCAGACCTGCATTTATCCAACGAGTTATCGCTGCGAAAATCTCCGAAGGACGTTTGTTCTTAAGCCCACGCACAGCGCGCACGTCCGATGCCTTGAACTGTTTCGGCAACTGGTCCAAAACCGCACGCCAGTCAATGCGCCCGCCACGAGCACCGGATGGGGCAGCCTGCCTCGGAGCAGCAGCCGGAGTTCCTCCAACTAACAGACTAAGACGCGATTCCTCTTCCTTGAGGCGATGGAGCTCAATTTCGGTGCTCCGGATCTCCTTGCGGAGATTTACCAGTAGGGTGCGCGCCTGCTGCTGAACTTGTCGGAATGCTGAGGCTGCCGCAGTTGCGTTAGATTTTCGTGGCATTAATATAAGGCTCCTTTTTTCAGGGAATCACAAGCTTAAGAATAACTCGAAGCTACACTATACGTCATCTTCGAACAAGGGTTTTCAGATAGGCATACTCAAGGCATCCACTACCGTCCAAACAGTAGTCTGCCTTGACCAGCTTCGATCACATCTACGGCACTACCACCGATCCTCCACTGATACTGATGACTTCGCCAGTTATGTACGACGACATATCGCTTGCCAGAAACAATGCGAGCTTTGCCACTTCGTCCGGCTCTCCCAGCCGCCCCATTGGATTGCGTTTCTTTGCCGCGTCAAACATCGCTGAGGGATATATTCTCTCCAGAAACTGATTGTAAATTACCGATGGGGCGATCGCATTGACTCGTATTCCCTTGCCCGCCAGTTCGCCTGAAGCGGCACGCGTGAGTCCCATCACGCCTGCCTTTGCGGCGCTGTACGGTGCCTGTCCATCGGAAGCTGCTATCCATCCGGCCGCCGAGGCCATATTAACGATCGCTCCCTTTCCCTTCTTGAGCATGTGAGGCAGCACCGCACGCATCATCCAGAACGTACCACGCAGACAGACATTCATGACCAGGTCCCAGGTCTCGTCTTTGCACTCCCATATCGGTTCGAGTTTGTTTATTCCTGCGTTGTTGAAAAGAATGTCTATGCTGCCGAATCGGTCGAGGGTTGTTTGAACTGCATCCTCGATTTGTTCGCGCCGGGTGACATCGACAACCACGCCAGGAACTTCACGTCCGAACTGTTTACTCAAGTCAGCCGCGACTTCGGCAGTACGTCGCGGATGAGCGTCAGTGACAACTACCTGTGCACCCTCTTTCAGGAAAGTTGATGCGACCGCATGACCAATACCGACGCCCGCTGCCGCGGTTACCAGTGCCACTCTACCTTCAAGCAGCATGATGCCTCCGTTTGCGTAAAGTTAGGTTGATTTCTTATTTCGCAGAATGCCTCCATTGACAACCGTAATGCAGCGGCGTGTCCCATTGGGACAGAGCTCAGCGAGTATGAACAGCCTTGGATGCCGTGGTGAAAGGCGGACATCGGAAAGTGTATCCATTTGGTATCCGCAAGCGTTCTTATGCCGTCCGCAAAAGTTGAACGCTGGTGGGTCTACGGGAATGCGCATGATCGAGCGGGCGGAGTCGGCGAGGTATGGACTGGTTCCGCGATCGTACTTGTCTGATCGCCACAGCTAAGGATAAGTCGATTAGTTTGGTGCTGGCATACAAAAGGTTGCCGACAGCGAGTCGAAGCATGCGCAGTCTTACCCTATGTTTAATTCGGGCACAGTGCTATAAAAATGTTCACATAGGATGAATGCGCGCCGCTGGCCTCCTATTGTTGCAGTGCCGAAGAATGATTTTTCCACTTCTTCCCGTATGCGTTTTCGGTTCGAGGCGAATGCGTGAGTAGCGCGAACGGGGGTTCCGTAATGGGTCGCAGACTGTATGTAGGGAATCTGGCTTGGACGGTGACCGATCAGGATTTGCACGATGCCTTTTCGGAGGCAGGCGCGGTTGAGAGTTCCCAGGTCATAATAGACCGGGCCACCAATCGCTCGCGTGGCTTCGGCTTCGTGGAGATGACTTCGGACGCGGATGCGGAGACTGCGATAAAGCAGCTTAACGGCAGAGAGATAAAGGGGCGTCCGATCCGTGTCAACGAGGCGCAGGCTCGTAACAACCGGGGTGGTTCCGGCCGCTGACGCCAGATGGTCACGGGCGAGGCCTTGTGTGTCTCGCAATTGACCAGCCGCTGACACGACCAGCTTTAGGCAAATTCCGTCGATTTGTGCCCGGCGCGCGACTCTTGTGCGTCAACGCTCTTGTGCGGTGAAAAAAGGAAGCGGTATTTGGGTCGCTTCTCTTCTGGTCTTGCTTTCGATGGCCCGGTTGTCCCTACGATAGACACGTGGATTTGTTGACAATCGAAGCCCAGGCTGAACAGGCTACCTTCGTTCCCGACTGTGGGCTGCAATGTCTGCGCTACAGGGTGGGCTCAATCGAAGTTGTAGCCGGACCAGCGGACGTCGAAGAGTGGCGACTGCATCCGTTCCGCAGCGGCATACCGATACTCTTTCCGTGGCCAGGGCGTATAGCCCAGGGACGTTTCACGTTCGGCGGACGCGAGTATCGAATGCCGATAAACGAGCCCGAACGGGGCAATGCTATACACGGGCTCGTTTACAATCGATGCTTTCGGGTCAAGCGCCGCGGACCGTACCATTTCACGGCGGAGCTTGATTCAGCTTCTGACCCCGAACTCACACGTATCTGGCCATATCCGTTTGTGCTCGAGATTGACTACGAGGTCGGCGGCGGCCTCAGGATGGGTGCGCGAGTGACCAATACGGGGACGGCCTCGATGCCTTTCGGCTTCGGCGCTCATCCTTATCTGCATGCGCCGCTCGGTGGCCGAGAGGGTCGTGGTTCGACCGCCGTGACGGTCAGCGCCGATCGTCGTTGGGAGCTTGACGCGGGGCTTATCCCTACGGGGCGTTGTGAACCGGTAGCGGGCGGCTACGATTTGAGAAGTCCCGTGTCGCTGGACGGTAAAACGTTCGACGACGTCTTCGTCAGGGCGGACCTGCAGCGGCCCGGCGCGCGATTTATCGACCCCACGATGCGAATAGCGGTGGAACTGCTCCCGTCACCGGCGTTTCGCGATATCGTGGTGTACGCGCCACCGGCTCGCGATGTGATTGCGTTGGAGCCTTACACCTGCGCGCCCGACGCGTTCAACCTCGCCACGCGTGGCGTGGACGCGGGCATGATGGAACTTGCGCCGGGCGCTCGATTCGAGGCGGCCTTCGAGATAAAGCTCAGCGCCCCTTGAACTTTGGGTCGCGGCGCTGAGCAAGCGCGGTCGCGCCCTCGCGGAAATCCTCGGTCAACAGCAGCGAGCTTTGCGCGAGCGCCTCCAGCTCCATAAATGTGGACTTGTCCACGCTGTGACCGATGTCGATTATTCTCTTTGCCAGGCCCACCGCGAGCGGAGCGTTGCGGGCGATCTCGTGCCCAAGCTCTTCGGCCGCCGCGATATGCCCGCCTGAAGCGACGACCCGGTTTACCAGCCCGATACGCGACGCCTCCTCGGTGTCGATCATCCGCGCCGTCATGATGAGTTCCTTCGCCATCGCGTAGCCGACCGTGCGCGTCAGCCGTGTGGTGCCACCGACGTCGGGAACCAGTCCGATTCTTACTTCGGGCATCCCGAGACGCGTTCCGGCCGCCGCGATCCGTGCGTCGCATGCAAGCGCAAGCTCCAATCCGAGCCCGCCCACGTATCCGTGCAGCGCGCCGATAACCGGCTTCTCTACCCGTTCGATGGCTTCGAGGGAGGACTGCGCCTGATGGACGAAATGGCGGAATCGGCCCATGTCGGGACCGCCCGAGCCGCCCGATCCCGTTTCGGAAGCGAGGGATGTGAAGTCAATGCCGGCCGAGAAGACTTGCCCTTCGCCGTACAGGACGATGGCGCGGACTCCCGGCTTGTCGGCCTCCGCCAGCGCCTCCGGGATAGCGCGCAGAAGGTCGCCATTAATCGCATTTCGCTTCTCGGGCCGATTGAGCGAGACGTATGCGAGTTCGCCCTCGATTCTTACGTTTATGAGTTTTTCAGACATTCGAACCTCTCTGTTTGTTCGCACTCGTTGCGAGCCAAATCCTGCTCGTACATAGATCGCCCGACCGCTGCCGGGGGACTATGCGGCTTTCTTCGTTACGCACTCCTTATGGTTGGAGCAATACCTTTGTTGTCCCTTCGGTACGACCGTCGAAAATTTGATAGCCTCGCGGCGTCTCGTCCAGCGGCAGCACGTGACTCACGATCGGCAGCGGGTCGATTCGGCCTTTTTCGATCAGGCGGGCCAGATGGGGGATATTGTTTCGGATATTGGCCAGCCCGATGCGGAAGCTGATATCGCGCATGAACGCGTCCGAGACAGGGAAATTGTAGTTGGGCTCGCCCGGAACGCCGACCATCGAGACCGTGCCGCCGGCGCGAACGTTAGCAAACGCGGCGTCGAGGGCAGGGACTGAACCCACGGCCTCGATACACACGTCAGCGCCGCGCCCGTCGGTGGACTCAAGAATTTTGCGCTTGGCGTCCGACAGTTCGACGGGAGTCGCCCCGAGTTTCCGAGCGAGCTCTAGGCGATAGGGTACGCTATCAACCGCCAGCACCTCGGCAGGTCCGAACAGACCGGCGCTCAGGGCCGCGCAAAGACCCACCGGACCGCACCCGAAGACAGCTACCGTGTCACCATGGTGGATATCGCCGTTCAGCGCTCCGAAGTAACCCGTAGGCAGGATATCCGCGAGGAAAACCGCACGTTCGTCGTCGATACCTTCCGGAAGCGGGTAGCAGGTGTAGTCCGCGAACTGCACACACATGGCCTCCGCCTGCGCCCCGCCGACCTCGCCGAACGTCCCGGCGAAATTACGTCCGTGGCCGAACACGGCTGAGCCGCTCTCCGAGCATTGCGAGACCTGGCCCCGCCGACAATAGAAACAGTTGCCGCACGCCACGGTGGCGGCTATGACCACGCGCTGTCCTTTCTTGAGATGGGTGACGCCGGTGCCCACTTCCTCGACTATGCCGACACCCTCGTGTCCGATTACGAAGCCCGGAATCATCTGGGCGCGTCCATGGTAGGGATGCAGGTCGGAGCCGCAAATCGCGGTGCGGGTTATCCTGATGATCGCGTCCGTCGGGTACTTGATTGCCGGGTCGGGCACGTTTTCGACGCGCACGTCGCGGGGCCCGTGAAAAACCGCAGCCTTCATGTTTTCGATTTCCTCCGGTTTGGTCGAGTGTGGCCGAGCCGGTCGGCACACGCGCGAATCATCGCACAGCCACCGCCCGGTTTGCCAAGGGAGCGAAGGGCATGCTAGTCCGTGTCCGGCGTCAAGGGCGGCCGCAATGGAGGCGGCGGCAACAGCACTTCGCTCCTGCCTCCAGATTCCGGTATGCCGTGGCTCTTAAATCGACAAGTCTTTCAAACGGAGCGAGACAAGTGGATATCGCACAGCAGAAAGAGAACGCACTTGCATTCCTGCGCACCATCGAAAAGCCCGACGCTGAGGCAATGGCCGGGCTTGTGACCGAAGATTTCGAGGTCGAGATGATGGGACGTCTTCCCGGCGTCGAACCGATCCGCGGCAAAAGCGCGTTCGTGACCGCGATGCCCGCGACGCTAAAGGCTATTTTTCCGAACGGGCTGAATTTGAAGATTCACACGGTAATCGCCGAGGGGCCTCATGTGGCAATTCAGGCCGAGTCGGATGCTGTCGCGGCCAACGGGAAGAAGTACGCCAACCGCTATCATTTCTACATGCGTTTCGAGGGCGACAAGATCGCGCAAGTACGTGAATACAACGACGTGAATCACGTTCGGGAAGTGTTCTTCGGATAGCTGCGCGGGTCACCCCCGATAAGGGTCGTGCGGGTCGATGCTGTCGGTTTGCCCGGATAAAAAAATAGGGCCAGACAGTTTCCCGCCCGGCCCATAGCCGACCGGGAAAAGGGGGGCAAACCCCGGCCAGCAAAGTTATTCTACTTAAGTTAAGCGATCTTGCAAATCCCCCGAAGCTAACTTTCCGACGTTTAGTCTCACCGAAACAAAAACGATTTCTGCAGCTTTATTCGGCCTATAAGGCGCATTCGCATCGCACCTGATTAATGCTCTACATAACTTGCGCTCAAGCTCCGCCGCCCAGAGCCGGAAGGAAGTAAATTTCGCTCTCCGGGCCTACCTTTTCGAGCAAACCTTCGGTCGCCATCTCTTCATCGACCGATACTGCGATAGAAGGCTTGAGGTCGTCGGCTTCCACAAGTTGCGCCCGTATACCGGGGAATTGCCGCTCCAGGTCTTCTATCACTTCACGCACATTTCGCCCCCTGACCTCGACTCGTTCCTTTCCATTGGTCAGGCGCCGAAGCAACGAAGGAATAATTACGGTAGGCATAACGCAAAAAGGCCGGGCCTTGCGGCCCGGCCTTGTCACCTTTCTTTGGTTCAGTCCGCAGCTGCCTGCTGCTCGTGGCCCTGTTTCGCGCCGTGGCGCAGGATCGCCTTGAGCAGGCGAGGCGGAGACATCGGCAGTTCCGTCATCCGCACGCCAACAGCGCGGTAGATTGCATTGGCTACCGCTGCCGGGGGCGGGACGATTGAAACTTCACCGACGCCGCGTACGCCCAGCGGATGTCCCGGGTTCGGCACTTCCACGATTGCCGTTTCGATCATCGGCAAGTCGAGGCAGGTCGGCATCCTATAGTCGAGCAGAGCCGCGTTACGAAGTTTGCCTTTCTCGTCGTAAACGTACTCTTCGTTCAAGGCCCAGCCGATACCTTGCGCGGTTCCGCCCTGCATCTGGCCTTCAACGTAAGCCGGATGAATCGCCTTGCCGGCATCCTGCGCGATGGTCGCGCGCAGCACCTGCACTTTGCCGGTATCGGGGTCGACCTCGACGTCCACGCAGGTCGTGGCGAAGCCCGGGCCGACTCCGCGCGCATTGACCGTCGCACGGCCGGTGACCGGTCCTCCGGTGCGAGCCAGGCGCGCGGCAAGCGCTCGAATCGACATCGGCTCGACGCCGTTTCCCTTGGAGACCATCGAGCCGTCGCGCAACTCGACCTCGTCCGGCTTCTTTTCCCAAAGTTTTGCAGCCCGCTCGCGCAACTGACGCGCTGCGTCCTGCGTAGCCTCGTAGACCGCCATCCCGGTTGCGAACGTAACCCGGCTTCCGCCCGTAACGTCCGTATGGCCGATGGAATCGGTATCCGTAACGACAGGACGAACATCCTCAACCGGCAAGCCGAGCACCTCGGCAACGATCATCGCGCACGAGGCGCGTGATCCGCCGATATCCGGCGAGCCGGTCACGACACTCGCGGTACCGTCAGCATGAATGTTGACGGTTGCCGACGACTGCATCCCGGCGTTGAACCAGAAGCCCGACGCCACTCCGCGGCCCCTGTTCGGCCCGGTTAGAGGCGAGCGGTAATGGTCACTGTTCTTGATGGCCTCGCAGGTTTCGATGAATCCGATACGCTTGTAGGGAGGTCCGACGACTTGCGGCGTACCTTCCTTGGCGCCGTTCGCGATCCGGAAATCAAGCGGATCGGTGCCGCACTTCTCCGCGAGCTCATCGATGACGGTCTCGACGGCAAACGCAGCGTTGGTTGCGCCGGGCGCGCGGTAAGCCGCCGACTTGGGACGGTTAACCACCACGTCATAGGCGTCGACGACCAGGTTGTCGATCGCGTAGGGCGCAAGAATCGTCATCGCGCCGGCCCATACGGGCGAGCCTGGGAAAGCGCCTGCTTCGTAAGCCATCCAGACCTCGGCCGCGGTGATATGGCCGTCGCGCGTGCATCCCATCTTGACCTTTATTTTCGAACCGGAAGTCGGCCCGGTGGCGCGCAGCACTTCGGAGCGGCTCATCACCAGCTTCACGGGCCGGCCGGTCTTTTTCGACAGCAGCACGGAAAGCGGTTCCAGATAGATGGTGGTTTTGCCGCCGAAACCGCCGCCAATCTCAGCGGGGACGACTTTGATCTTGCCCATCGGCATCCCGAGCACCTGCGCGCTCAGGGAACGTACGTCGAACGGGCCCTGGGTCGAGCAATAGATGGTCGCATGCCCGTCGGCATTGTAGACGCCGACGGCATTGTGCGGCTCGATGTACCCCTGATGGACCGTCTCGGTGCGAAATTCGCGCTCGACGACGAAATCGGCGGAATCGAAACCTTCCTTGATTTCGCCGCGTTTGAACTGGAGGTGCTGGGCGACGTTGGTCGGGTTGTCGCCTTCCTCCTTGTTGCGCAGGCTGGGAAGCAGAATCTCCGCGCCCTGTTTCATCGCGTCTTCGAGCTTTATGACTGGAGGCAGGACCTCGTAATCAACCTCGATGAGCCTGAGAGCTTCTTCCGCGATGTGTGGGCTGGTCGCCGCGACCGCCGCGACGGCATGCCCGTCGTACAGGGCTTTGCCGCGCGCGAGTATGTTCATCGAGAGATAGCGCGGGTTAAGCGCCGCCTCACCCACCTGCTCGGCCTTGTCTTCGGCCTCGGGCAGGTCGGCCGCGGTTACGATGGCCTTGACGCCCGGCAGTTTGAGCGCTTTTTCGCAATTGATCGATTTTATGACGGCGTGGGCATGGGGGCTGCGCAACACTTTTCCGTGGAGCATCCCCGGAAAACTATAGTCGGCCCCATATTTTGCGCGTCCGATCACCTTGTCGACACCGTCGTGGCGGATCGGACGAGTCCCGATTACCTTGAAATGTCCGTTCGTGCTTGGCTCTGCCATAGTCAAACTCCTGATGGAGAAAGCGTGATGAGTGCGTTTGCCAGGTGTCTATTGTAACTCCAGCTTCGCACGTTGATCATCCACCCGCCTGCATCGCCTTGGCGGTCTCGAGCACCGCCTGAACGATCTTGTCATACCCGGTGCATCGGCAGAGATTTCCGGCCAGTGCGTAACGCACCTCCGCCTCGGTCGGGTTCTGATTGCGGTCGAGCAATGCCTTGGCCGACATCAAGAAACCGGGGGTGCAGATGCCGCACTGGAGACTGGCATCCTCGAGAAATTTCCGTTGCAGCGGATGGAGTGTGTTGCCATTGGCGAGGCCCTCGACTGTGTCGACGCGCTTGCCCTGCGCTTCCACGCCGAGCATCAGGCACGAGCATACCGCCCGTCCGTCAACAACCACGGTGCAGGCGCCACAGTCACCGGTCAGACATCCTTCCTTGCTCCCGGTGATCTCCTGCACGTCGCGCAATACTTCGAGGAGGCTCTGGCGCGGCTCACACAGGAACTCCGTCGCCTCGCCATTTATAGTGGTTTCGACCCTTACTTTGTTTGCCATTCGCGATATTTCGCCTGCATAGCTTGTGGGTTGTTCCTTACGCGCGGGCGCGTGCAGCGGCGATACCGAGAGTACGCCGGGTCAGCACGCCCACCACGTGGCGGCGGAATTCGGCCGTTCCGCGCATGTCGTCTATCGGTTTGCTTGCCTCGGACGCCAACCGGCCCGCGGTCGCCATCGCCTCGTCGTCAAGTTTCTTGCCGATAAGAGACTCCGCCGCCTTGGTGGCCACGATTGGTGTCGGTCCGACGGCACCGAGCGCGATGTGCGCGGCCTTTACCACGTCACCGTCCATCGTGAGCGAGGTTCCGACACCGACCACCGCGATATCCATCTCGTTACGCGGGATGAATCTCAGGTAGGCGTCCGCCGAATGCGGTTTCGGCGCCGGAATCAGGAACTCGACCAGCAACTCGCCAGGTTTGAGCACCGTGACGCCCGGACCGGTGATGAAATCCTCGACCTTCACCTCGGGGGTGCCGTTCGGCCCTGCCACCTTGGCTGTGGCGCCAAGTGCGATGAGCGCCGGCGTGGTGTCTGCGGCAGGCGAACCGTTACACAGGTTACCTCCCACCGAAGCCCGGCTCTGAATCTGGAGCGAGCCTATCAAATGCGCCGCCTCGGTAAGGCCGGGATAATGCTTGCGCATCGCGTCGCTTTCGTAGACCTCGATACATGGCACGGCGGCCCCGAGCCGAAGGCCTCGCTTCGCGTCGAACTTAATCTCCGCGAGTTCCTTGATTTGTTTTACGTCGACCAGGTGCTCAGGACGGCGCGCGCCGGCACGCATCTGGATCATGATGTCGGTGCCGCCGCAAAATGGCCGTGCCTTTTGCCCGTGGTGCTTCAGAACCTTAAGCGCACCGGCAAGTGTGGTCGGTGCTTCTTAGCTAAATTCGTGCAACGGCGGAAACCCTCCCCT
>JBJKQX010000410.1:0-5302 GCA_046704965.1 Binataceae bacterium (SeqCode) | reverse complement strand
ACCGAAAAACGTATCGAGCTCAGTCCTCAGGTCCGCGACGCACTCGGATGCGAGGCCGAAGCGCTCGACGGCGAAAGTCTTGTTGCGGCCATCCTGCGCGCTCCCGTCGATATGCTTTACAACGGCGGTATCGGCACCTACGTGCGCGCCGGTATTGAGACGGACGCCGACGTTGGAGACCACGCCAACGACGATTGCCGTATCACGGCGAACGAATTGCGCGCCAAGATGGTGGTCGAGGGCGGCAATCTGGGCCTCACTCAAAAGGCCCGTATCGAGTACGCGCTTTTGGGCGGGCGAATAAACACCGACGCGATCGACAATTCGGGCGGCGTCGACGCCTCGGATCACGAGGTCAATCTAAAGATTCTGCTCGAACCGGCAGTGAAGCGCGGCGCGCTCAGCTTTTCGGAACGAAACCGCGTGCTGGCCCGATGCCAGGACGAAGTCGCTGACCGTGTGTTGCATGACAATCACGATCAGGCGCTGCTGCTGAGCCTCGAACAGCTTCGCAGCCGCACTGCCGTCGCCGCTTTCCGCGACCATATGCAGGATATCGAGGCGCGGGGTACTCTGCGCCGCCACGAAGAAGCGCTACCCACTCGTGAGGTCCTTCGCGAACGACGCTCGCGCTACCCTGGGCTGACGCGGCCCGAGCTTGCGGTAATCACTGCCTACACCAAGATAGACCTGGTGCTTCGAATCGAGCAGTCAGCCTTCGTTGACGAACCGTATCTCGTCGATCGCTTTCTAAAGCCTTACTTTCCGCCGTCCATCGTCGCGCGATTTCCCGACGAAATTGCCGGTCACAGACTCAGGCGTGAACTGGTGGCAACCCGGATGATCAACGAACTGGTAGACAGGATGGGCTCGGTGTTCGTCTTCGAGGCTGCGCGCGATCACGCTATCGAGGCCGACGATGCCGTCCGTGCCTGGGTTATCGGCGCTGACATCGTGGGTCTGCATGAGCACGCCGAGCGGCTTTTGACACCACCCTCAATCCTGGGTGCCGACGCGGAGGTCGTCGCGCTCACGGCGCTCGAACGCGCCGTGCGGGCGGCGACCGACTGGGTAATAGACTACTGTGAGGCCGGCTGCGCGATAAGCGAGGTCGTCTCCCAGTTCAAACCCGCCTTTGTCGCGCTGACCGCCGAGTTCGAATCGCACCTTCTGGGTACTGAGCGTGGACAATTCGAACACGCGTACCGTGAATTTCGCGCCTCGGTGAACGAAGAGGGACTTGCCCACGACCTGGCGCGTCTTTCCTTCGCGCGCCATCTGCTGCAGGTGCTCGATCTCGCTTTCGGTCACAAGTTCGATGTGTCAAAGACGTCGAGCGTTTACTTCGGGCTCGATCGCATCGTCGATTTCGCCGCGATCGAAAGCGCGCTCTCCGTGGCGGGTGACAGCGAGGACCGATGGGAACGCCGGGCCGCGCGTGAGCTTTTCACCGAAGTGGAACACGCGCGCACGTCGCTCACGCGATGGTTGCTGTCTTCAGGTCGCGCGCCCGAACGGGGTGGCGAACTTCTGAAAGAGGCGCATCCGCGACGTTTCCAGGAGGTCGAATATCTGATGGCGGAATTGCAGGCGGCTCCCGTCTCGAGCCTGGCTGCGATTCACGTAGTGGTTGGTGCAGTGTCGCGGCTTGCGGCCGAACTCTGAGCCACTAGATGTCGCGGACTCCGGTCAGCGGTCCCGTCGGCTGCATCGCGCGAGCCTCACTCGCCGCACTCGCCCGCTCCTCTGCCAGACCCGTCAGATCCTGGTAAAGCCTGACTTCGGCTGCCAGGAAGAACGCCGCCGTAACGAAAGCTACCGCGACCGACAGAATATCCAGAGCGAACACGATACCCCAGACGAAACCGGTGTAAACCGCAACCGGCCCCAGGAAGTGGCTCGCAATCACGAAGGATAGCGAGGTCCAGAAGTTGTACCCCGTCACGAGAGCGACGAAAACTACGATCCGAATTGCTACCTTGAAGAAGCGCCCGCGGATCAATTCGTAGCTGTGCGTAATCGCTCCAAACCCGTGTCGGTCGTCGAAGACCAACGCGATGGCGGCGGGATAAACCCAGACATAGATAACGCCGCCGGGAATCGCGAATAGAAAGAATCCCAGCAGGTACATGCCGATCGCTATTGGCGCAATCTGAAGCACCCTCACCCAAAAGAAAGCCGGCAAGAGGCGGATCGCACGCCGATACGTGTCGATCGATTCCGCGACGACGCCCGGGGGCTCAAGCTGTAGCTGCGCGCGCCTTTTGATCGAGGAAAGCAGGCATAGCACCACAAGGTAGAGCACCACGATGGTGATAAGAGCCGCGATAACGTGGAGCGTTTCGATCAGCCAGTCAGGATACGGATTTGGCGGCAGGGATGCTTCGGGATGATACGGGTCCTGCACCGGACGCACGCCGATAACGGGCGCTGGGTGATGAAACTCGACCGACTTCCCACCGGAAAGAACCGTCGCAAACCGTGCCTGCAGATTCAGTGCGTCGGGCAGAAGACACAGCGACGACGCCAGCACCAGCGGAGCAAGCACCAGCGCGA
This sequence comes from Binataceae bacterium (SeqCode), assembly GCA_046704965.1. GTDB lineage: Bacteria > Desulfobacterota > Binatia > Binatales > Binataceae > DTIX01. Next base: position 2,746 of record JBJKQX010000410.1, on the reverse strand, counting down.
GCGTTGCCCAGTTGCCGCTAAGATCGCTAACTGCGTTCGCCAGATATATGAAGCTGCTACGTAACCGCGCCTGCGCCACAGTGCGATGAGGTTTGCATCCCGCAAGAGTCGATACAAGCTTTAAGTTACGTATCCCGGTTCCCGTCCGGGTCCGGGTACACGACGCCCGAGCGGTTGATATATACTCAGCTTGTCACTTTGTCACTGCGGGGCACCGACAAAGCCCGGGGGTACCTGCCATGGACGACCGCGAACGAGCCGCTAGAATAGCGGAAGAAAACAAAATGATTCGGCGACTCCGTTTTCTGGTCGACCTGACCTTCGCCACTATCGCCCAGGACGATTCACTGACCCTCGACCAGGCATGGGATCACGTGCTCGCGCTCAAGGCGGCCGCGATTGCCATGTTCCCCGGTAAGGACGATACGTTCGACCTGATTTATCTGCCTAGATTCTCACGTTTGCTGGCCGAACGATTTCAGCCCAATTGACATGATGGCGGCGCGCGCCCGATGAAAAGGCTCGGCGGACGAATAGCACGCCCGGACGGTTCACTGCTTCAGGGTTTCGTCAGCTTCGACGAGCATGTGGCATCGGTGGAACCTTCCTCGAGTGCGGGCGACGACTATATCCTGCCCGGGTTTATCGATCTGCAGGTAAACGGGTCGCACGGCGTCGACGTGATGCGTGCGTCGGCTGACGATCTTCTGCGTATTTCCGAAAACCTCGCCGCGCAGGGCACGAGCGCGTGGCTTCCGACCGCCATAACCTGTCCGCTCGAACGAATCGAACGGGTTCATCGAAATATCGCAGAAGCCGCGGATGCCCAGAACGGACCCGACCGTGCGAGTAGTGCCGCGGCGTCGATCCTCGGGATGCACCTTGAAGGGCCGTTCATCTCGCCGCTTCGCCTCGGCGCCCATCCCAGGCTCAACCTCGAGCCCTCCGGCGAAGCGCTCGACCGCGTGCTCGCGCTTGAGAGACTTCGCGTCTGTACGCTTGCACCGGAGCTGCCCTCAGCGCTGGACGCAATCACACAATTGACCGCACGCTCCGTAGTGGTATCGATCGGTCACACCAACGCGACGTTGGAGCAGGCGCACGCGGGAATAGCGGCGGGCGCCCGGATGTTCACGCATCTGTTCAACGCGATGCGTCCGATGAACCATCGCGATCCCGGCGTGATAACCGCGGCTCTGAACGATTCAGCTGCGACTCCCGCCGTCATCCCCGACGGAGTCCATGTCCATCCTGAAGTGTTGCGCCTTATCTACCGGGCGCGCGGTGCGCGTGGGATGATCCTGACAACCGACAGGATCGGTCTGGCCTACTCGCCGCAAGCCTCGACCACTATCGGCGGAGTCCGCATCCGGGTTGAAGGCGGAGCGGCGCGTCTCGACGACGGTACGCTTGCCGGAAGCGTCATCTCGATGCTTGACGGGATGCGCGTTATGGTCGAACAGGTCGGAGTCGGCGTGGGCGAGGCAGCGATGATGACCGCGGCGAAACCGGCCGACATCCTCTCGATGCCCGAGGTCGGCAGGATTGCGCCGGGGACGCGTTCGGATTTAATCGTGCTTGGTCGCGGGCTAGATTTGAAGGCGGTTTTCGTCGCCGGACGAGAGACGCGCTGAAAGAACTGACGCACCGCGCGATATTCCCACGCGAACCGAACTCGATGCTCAACTGCAACGGAGAACTGGATGCCGCTTAACAAGGCCTGTATCGGCAAGGAATACCCACCTGTCACCACCGAGGCTACGCTCGAGGCGATGCAGAATTACGCGCGCGCGTACAACGACGACAATCCCGCCTTCTTCGACCAGAGCCGAGCGGGCGGAATCGTGGCGCCTCCGATGTATGGCGTGGTCGTGACGTGGGCGTCCGTGATGGCCGCGATGGGCGACCCGGACTTGAGCGTCAACTTGATGCGACTGCTGCACGGCGAGCAGGACATGGAATTCCTTGGCGCAATCCGTCCGGGCGATACGATCACTTCGACTTCGAAGGTCGCATCGATCGAAACCAAAGCCACGGGCGAGACGATGGTGCTCGAACTGAGCGCGCGAAATCAGCGCGGCGAGCAGGTGGGACGCACTCTGTTCGGCGTGTTCATCCGCGGCGGCGGGCGGCGTGGCGCTATCGAAAAGCGCGAGCCGGAACCCGAGCGCGGCGAGCCGATGTTCACGGTCGCGCAAACGATCGACAAGGATCAGACCTATCGGTATCGCGACGCTTCGGGCGATCCCAACCCGATTCACGTCGACGAGAGTTTCGCTAAGATGGCGGGACTACCGGGCATCATCGTCCACGGACTATGTACGATGGCGTTCACGTCCAAGATCATGATCGACACGCTGTGCGACGGCGACCCGCTAAAGCTAAAGCGCCTGCGCGTCCGCTTCACCCGACCTGTCTTCCCGGGACAGACGATCACGACCCGCGTATGGGCCGATGGTGAACGTGACGGCCGCAGGATTTACGCGTTCGAAACTTTTAACCCCGACGGGCAGCCTGTTATCCGCGGCGGAATAGCCGAGGTCGCTCCCTGAGCGCGAACGCATGTGACTTTGGCGCGTTCGCCGCGCTTGGGCGCGAAACCCACTGAAACTGTTTTGCCTTCGAAACTCAGAATAGGGCTTTCTCTTTCGCTCAGCGGCGAGTACGCCCCGATGGGACGGCAGGCCGAGGCCGCGCTTCGTCTCCTCGTTTCCGACCTCAATCAGCAGGGCGGTATCTCCGTCAA
>JBJKQX010000409.1:0-2895 GCA_046704965.1 Binataceae bacterium (SeqCode) | reverse complement strand
CTCGGCAATCATGCGCAGGTTCGCGAACTTCAGCACCAGCAGTTTGACTCCTCCCCGTTCGAAATTCACCCATACTTTGGCGCTGTCGCCGCGTCCCTCGCGCCGCCGTATCACGCCGTGGCCGAAGGCGGGATGGATGACCTGAATCCCGATCTTGAAGGGGTCCGCTCCGGCCTCGTCGGGCGGCAGTTGCGAGTCGCTCAAGTCCACGTACGTGCCGTCGCGCGAGAACGGGCGAATGAAGGGTTTGTCTGCCGCTTCGGGCGCGATTCGATGCAGTAAATCCTGCTCGATTTCGACAAGAAAGCGCGAGGGGCGGGCCTCGTTTCGCTGGCCGTACAGCTCACGTGAAAGCGTGTTGGTCAGATAGAGACGGCTTTGCGCACGTGTCATCCCCACGTAGCAAAGCCGGCGCTCCTCCTCGACGTCGTCGCCGTTTGCGCGGGCCCGCGCGTGCGGGAACAGACCCTCCTCCATGCCCGCGACGAACACCACGGGATACTCAAGTCCCTTTGAGGTGTGCAGGGTCATAAGCGCGACGCGTCCGTCCTGCGACGCAACCTGATCGCTGTCGCTGACCAGCGCGATTCGCTCGAGAAACTCCTGCAGACCGGCTGTCTCGGGTTCCGCGTCGAAGGCGCTGGCCGCCGCGAGCAATTCCGCGACGTTCTGGCGGCGACCCTCGCCGTCGGCCAGACCGCTCAGATAATCCGTGTATCCCGAATGCTCGATAATCGCGTCGAGCATCACGCGCACCGGCGCCTCGGCGGCCATCCCGATCAGTTCATGCAGCCATCCGTAGAGCGCGCCCGCCTGCTTGCCGGTTCTGAGCGCGACTTTCGATTCCGTTTCCAGCCGGCCCATAGCCTCGAACGCCGTGATTCCGTCGCGCGCCGCCATCTGCCTCATTACCTCGACGGTTTTGGCGCCGATTCCGCGCGAGGGCACGCCGACCAGCCGTTCCAGACTCACAGTGTCGGCAGGATTCGCAACGAGTTTCAGATAGGCGAGCAGGTCCTTAATTTCGCGCAGTTCATAAAAGCGCTTGCCGCCCACCACGTAGTAGGGCACGCGCCGGCGCACGAGTGCTTCCTCGATTACCCGCGACTGGGCGTTCACGCGGTAGAACACCACCACGTCCGCCGGGCGAGCTTTTCCCGATTGGGTCAGGCTTGCAATCTCGCGCGCGATATAATCGGCTTCGTCGCGTTCGGTCACGCCCGTGTAATAGGTGACTTTCTCGCCCTGCTCGTTTTCGGTCCAGAGCTCCTTCGCCTTGCGCTCGCGATTATTGCTGATCACCGATCCCGCCGCGGCGATGATCGTCCTGGTCGAGCGATAGTTCTGTTCGAGCTTGAAAATTCGCGCGCTCGGGAAGTCGCGCTCGAAATCGAGGATGTTCCTGATATCGGCGCCGCGCCATCGATAGATGGACTGGTCCTCGTCTCCGACCACGCAGATATTCCCGGAGCGTTCCGACAGCATCCGAACCAGCAGATACTGGAGCCGGTTGGTGTCCTGGTACTCATCGACCAGCAGATGGGTCGCACGCCTCTGCCATCGCTCGAGCGCCTCGGGATTGTCGCGCATCAGCCGGTAGGTGAGCAGCAGCAGATCGCTGAAGTCCATCGCGTTCATCGCGCGCAGCCGCTCCTGGTACAGGCGATTGATGTGCGCGAGCGAGGTCTGCGGACCAGTCTCGGCCAGTTCCGCTATTTCTTCGGGCGACTGTGCTTCGTTCTTGGCCTGCTCTATCCGGGCGCGCGCAATCTCCGGCGTGGGCGAATCCGCAAGCGCGGCTTCCTGGATTATGCCCCGCAGCACGGAAATCGAATCGCCCTCGTCGAGGATCGAGAAATTGCGCTCGTAGCCGAGCATCCGCGCGTCGCTTCTGAGAATTCGCGCGCAGGCGGAATGAAACGTACTGATCCAGGGCGGCTCGCAGTCCTCGCCGAGCAGCGCAGCCACCCGCTCGCGCATCTCCGCCGCGGCCTTGTTGGTGAACGTGACCGCCAGAATCTCGCGCGCAGGTACGTTGCGTTGACCGAGCAGGTGGGCGATACGGTAAGTAATCACGCGGGTCTTGCCCGAGCCGGCTCCGGCGAGAATCAGGATGGGGCCGTCTTCGGCAAGAACCGCCTCGCGTTGCGCGGGGTTCAGATCATCAACATTCAATGGCATTTGGGTACTTCGAACGGGCTGAAACACGATAGTGCCGGAACGTGAGAAGTCAGGATAGCGACTATGGCGCGCCCGGCAAAGCCGACGCAGAGAGTTTGACCACCGGACAGCATTGACGATGGCGAAATACGAGCCGCGAGACAGGTATTATCGAAAAGCACGCGAGAAGGGATTGCCTTCGCGTGCGGCTTTCAAGATAGAGGAGCTTTTGGGCCGCGTCAGGCTTCCGCGCGACGCGCGGGTGGTCGACCTCGGATGCGCTCCGGGCGGATGGCTCGCGATTCTGGGCCGCGCGGTCGGACCCGGCGGTCGTGTGCTTGGCGTCGATCTCGAACCGTGTCGGGAGTTTCCGCCTCCGGTCGTCACCCTGGTTGCCGATATCCGCGATCCGGGGCTTCCCTCGCGTCTCAAGGAGATGCTCGGCGGTCCCGCCGATCTGGTCACCAGCGATCTCGCGCCCAAGCTGACCGGAATTGCCGACCGCGACGAAGCGCGGACCGCAGAGTTGATAGATGCGGCGCTCGCGACTGCGCGCGAGACGTTGCGGCCCGGCGGCGCAATGATCGTGAAAGTTTTCATGACGCGCGGCTTCAAGGAAACCGTTTCGCGCTTTGAGGCCTTGTTTGGAAAAGTTGAAGTGACGCGTACGCGAGCAACCAGACCGGGCTCGTCGGAGCTCTACGTGGTCGCGCGGGATTTTCGCGCTTGAACACG
>JBJKQX010000408.1:0-2601 GCA_046704965.1 Binataceae bacterium (SeqCode) | reverse complement strand
CCAAGGGGCCGATCGCGGTCGTGCTCACCGGACTGGCCGCCGGTCTGTGGCTTCTGTTTAATGGCCGATGGAAGCCGCTTGCGGCGCTCAGGCGCGGATGGCCGAGGGCGATACTCGGGATATCGCTTGCGGTCGCGGCGTGCTGGTACGTCCCCGCGTTCATCCGCGGCGGCGAGCATCTGTTCGACATCTTCATGGCGGAGAATTACGGGCATTTTCTTCCGCACGCGCTGGGCGGTACGGGCGAAGCCGCGCGTCCCGTCTACTACATCGCGCTCAGGATATTCGGCCGCATGATGCCGCTGACCTACCTGACGCCCGCGCTGCTGCTGGCCATATGGGCGAGAGGTTTCAGCGAAAAGGCATCAAAGCCGGTTCTGTTTCAACTGACTTTCACGCTGACGATGCTGGTCTTCTTTACTATTGCCAGCGCCAAGCGCTCTGACTACATCCTGCCCGCGATGCCTGGTCTGGCAATAGGATTTGCCGCACTGTTTACCGAGCTCAAGCCTGCTACCCGCGGCGCGTTGCGATGGGCGGCGTGGCTTCGCGACGTGACGGTCGCTGGCACCGTGCTGGTGATGGCGCTGGGTCTGCTTGCAATTTGGCTCTTCGAGGCGTTCGGCGACCGGTTCAAAGTTGCGGCACTCGGGCTTTTGAGTCCTGCCAGCCTGCAAGCGCAGATTTTTGTCAATCACGCCCGGAATTTCAGCCCCGCCTTCGCGGGGGTCCTGTTTGCGGCGCTGCTAGCCGTATGCGCCCTATGGGTCGGACATCGTTTGCGCCTTCCGATCATCAGGGGGGCGGGATTCGGCGTCCTTAGCCTCGCGGGAGTTCTTCTGTTCACCGCTGCGATTCGTCCCGAGGCTGACAATCAGCGCACGCTCAAACATGCCGCCCGCGCTGTCATGCAGATAGTGGACAACAAGCCGCTGTACATCATTTGGGGCCGACATTACGAATTGTCCTACTGGTGCGGGCGAAAAATTCCGCCACTCGTGACGTGGCATGATCGAAACCCCATCATTAAACATCCCGTCTACGTTTTTGCCTTGGGCAGGGATTTGCCCCATCTCGACAAGAACTTGCGCGACCGGCTCAATTATATCGCCTCGTGGCCGGTGCAGGGCTATCGGACCCGGCCTTCGCTTTACCTGCTGGAACCGGCAGGGCAACATTTTATGCCGCAGCCGGGGCAGAACAAAAAATCAAACCGATGGCTGTTTCCGTAGGAAAAAAGGCCGAGGCCGAAGGCCCGTCGGGCCGATTGCCCGATCTTTCCGGGAACGATATTCTCCAGTTGTATGCCGATCTACGAGTACGAATGCGCGCGATGCGGCCGTATCAGCTCGCACGTGATGTTGGGTTCGGAGCGCAAGGCTCGGCCGGCCTGTGAGCATTGCGGCTCGACGCGAACGCGTCGCGTGATGTCTTCGTTCGCCGTGGTGGAGAGCGAAGCGTCGCGGCTTGCCGACTTCGACACCTCGAAGCCGCGCGACGAATCATTCTACAGCGACTCTCGCAATGTCGGGCTTTGGGCCAAGAAACGCGCGCAGCAGATGGGTGTCGATCTGGGGTCGAAATTTGAAGACACGGTCGAGAAGGCTCGTAGCGGCAAACTGATCAAGGAGATGACCTGACGGTTCGGTCCGGCGGATGCGGCGAAGGACGAGACCTTCCCCGCGACGCAGATCGACAGCTTGGGTTATACGGGTTCTATATGGCGGACGAAAAAGACCATTTCAGCCAGAAGTTGCGCGACGTCGAAGCGGCCCGCGAGGACCAGTGGGCGCGTCAGCGTGACGCCGAGCTAATCGAAAAGCTACGGCAGAAGGGTTCCGCAATACTCGCCTGTCCGCATTGCAACCGGCCGCTTGTTCCGCAGAAGGAAGGCGATGTCGAGTTTCGTGTCTGTCCGGACGGAGCAGGGGCGTGGGTTGATATCGCGGTGCTCAAGAGCGCTCTGAAAGCGCGCAAATAAACTCGTTATCGGAAACTCATCGACACCCGTCGCCGGTGCCTGAAACAGGTACGACGCTCGGCTGCGAGCACCGCGCGGTGAAATCGCGCGAGCTTTGCCGTCTCGCTTGAGCCTCGCTCGAGCCGGCCGCGACGCGCGGCTTCAGTCGAATACGACCGTGCGGTTGCCGTGCAGCAGGACGCGTCTTTGAAGATGCGCCCTTACGGCCTTGGCAAGCACGGCGACCTCCACGTCCTTGCCCTTGCGCGCCAGGTCCGCGACCGTGTCGCGATGGGTCGCTTCGGTCGTCGCCTGCGCGATTATCGGTCCCGCGTCCAGCTCTTCGGTCACGTAGTGCGCCGTCGCGCCGATAAGCTTCACGCCCCGATCGTGCGCCTGCTTGTACGGACGCGCACCGGCGAATGCGGGCAGGAAGCTGTGATGGATATTGACGATGGGTTTGCCCCACCGTTTGAGAAACGCGCCTGAAAGGACCTGCATGTAGCGCGCCAGGATGACGGTGTCGGCGCGAAGCTCGGCAAGCCTGTTCGCCAGCGCTTCCTCGGCGGCAGCCTTTTTCCCCTTTTCCACCGGAATCAGGAAAAACGGTAGCTCGAACGGTTTGACCAGTGGTCCGAGGT
>JBJKQX010000407.1:0-6136 GCA_046704965.1 Binataceae bacterium (SeqCode) | reverse complement strand
CTTTATTTTCGACTCGAAAGCCTGAATCGAAAGGCGTCGCCGACGCGCGCCGTCAATATAGCCGGCGCGCTCTGAACTGATGCGCCCCTTGAGAACGAGTTAAGCGCCGGCTCGTCTCGGGCGGCGAATATCCGCCGGGTGCGCTGTCGGACGCGCTACGCTTTCCAGTCCGGGTCGAACGCGCCGCGAACCGCGTCTTCAACTTGTTTGGTGAGCGCGACACGGTCGCGACTCTTCGCGCCCTCGACCGAAATCGGCGCGCAAATCTTCATCCGCATCCGCCCCCCCGGAACCACCACCTTGGCCTGACGCGGAAAAAACGCACCCGATCCCATTATCGCCATCGGAACGCACGGCAGTCGGGTCGTGATTGCCAGCCACGCGGCGCCGTCGCTGAACTCATGGACCTGGTTGTCGTTGAAGCGATGGCCTTCCGCGACGACACAGATGGGATAATTATTGCGCGCAGCCTCCATCGCACGACGGATGGATTTGCCGCCGCTTTGGCGGTCGATCACGATGTGCAGGTTCTTGCGCAGCGTGTAGCCGACCAGCGGGATGCGGAGCAGTTCCTTCTTGGCGACGAAACGGACGTCGCCCGGCATGAACGCCACCACCGCGAAGATGTCGAAGAAGCTCTGATGGTTGCATACCAGGACGTAGGACTTGAGATCGCGAAGATGCTCCAGGCCCTCGATGTCCACCTTGACGCCGCAGGTCTTTATTATGAGCCATCCCCAGAACCTGCTTATCGCGGACGCGCCCCGATGCATCCCCAGCGCGGCTGCAACGGCTGCGCCGGGACCGAGAAGGACGGTATACAGAACCGCCAGCAGAGTTGCCACGGCGCCCCACACGAGTTTCAGGAAACGTATCGGAGCAGCGGGAGCAAGCGGTCGGGCTTCAACATGGTTTGCCATCGCGAACCGATTTTGAGCACAGGGTTGCCCGATGGCAAGCGGGTCCGGTGCGGAAACGGCGGATCGTTGACATGGTCGCGGCCGGATTGTTACAGGCAAATCAGCAGGCGCTCCGGTTTTGTCCGACAGGGCTCGACGCGCGCCGAAATTGTCAAGGTGTACGGATTTTTTCTTTCCGTCCTACTGCCTGAAAGATTTTCGCGATTATCGTCGGCGGGCTTCGCGACCGCGGTCGCGCGGCCGTTCGATTATCTCATCAGCTCGCATCGACGGTTAGTTCCTCCGGCGACGGAGCGGGTAGCCGGGCGCTGGTGCGCGGCTCTTGCCGCGACGATCCTTTCGTTGTTGCTGTGGACGGTTGCGCTCGACGCCGCCGCGCCGCCGCCAATGACGGCGGAGACCGCGTGTCGTGAAATCAGACAATCGCTCAGGGTGCTTGCCGAAGCCGAGCGCAAACAGGGTTTCGCGCTTCACCTGATGAGCGACGGAAGGACCACCCCGATGGTCGAGACCCGTCTGGCGGAGCTTCAAGGGCGTATTTCGGATCTCAGGGAATTGTTGCGCAAGGTACGCCATCAGGCGCCGATCCATGACTCCCGCGTGGAGCACTGTATCAAGCTCGGGTTCCGCTCGCTGGTCGAAGCGGAGACTCTGGCTCGCGACGTCGAGAAGCTTGTGGCGGGTTCAGGGCCGTTTGGCGGTCCAATCGAACCAGGCAAATCCGCGTGGGCGGAATTTCCGAAGACTACGCGTCCCGCGCCGTCGGTTCCCGACGCCTCGTCCCATGCGGCACCACGATAGCTGCGGCCGCCAGCAGAAGCAGGAGCGCCTGGGCGACTATAGTTTCCACCGACGGATATATGCCGAGCATCGGAAGCGTCGGCACGTGCGCTACCACGGTCGTAGGCAACAGGCCCGACGCCTGGAAGCTCTCGATACCTTGTCCGATGAATACGACCGCGAGTCCGTAAAGCAGGTAGGTAGTTACGCGGAAGAGCATCCGCATGGGAATTCTGTATGCCGCGCGGGTCAGGATAACGAAGGTCAGAATCAGAGCGAGCGCTCCACCGACGGCACCGGCGGCGATCGCGTGCCGTTCAACCGAAGCGTTCGTCCCCGCAAGTACGGCCTGGAAGAAAAGGATCGTCTCGGCTCCTTCGCGCATCACCGCAAGGAATGCCGTCAGTCCGATCGCGAAGTACGGAAGCGAGCTTCGTCTGGCGCCTTCAATCTGGCGACTGATGAAGCCTTCCCAGCGCTCGGCGCCGGTCTTGGCCGTTATCCATGAGCTTACGTAAAAGAGCGTGCCGGCGGCGAGAATCTGGAAGACTCCCTCCAGCATCTCGCTGCGCTGGTTTCCCAAAAAACGATTGAGCACCCACGCGATAATGGCGCTGGCAACGATCGCAAGACCCGCTCCAATGTATACGGAGCGTGCCCGGTTGCCGTGGCCCGCTTCCCTGGTGCCGGCGGCCAGCGCGACCACGACCAGCATCGCCTCCAACCCTTCGCGGTACAGGATTCCAAGCGAGTAGAGGAAAAAAGTAATGAGCGCGGGATGCTCCAATGATTCGAACCTGGCGGAAGTACGGAGCGGACGAAAGCAGATTTCCGGTTTACGGTTGAGGATTACTTACGCCCCTGCGGGCTGTCAATTGAGGTGCAGGGTCCGCGTGTCTCACGAAAGAGAAAAGTATCGAACCGCAGTCGACGCGAGCGCCGCTCGCGATGTCCTGCAGGTTAGCAGACAGCCGCGCTTTTGGTGGGACGGCCTAATCTCCAGTTCCGTGGTAGCGAGGATCTGAGGTACATTCCGTTCATGCGCCCAAAGGAAGTGGTGAAGGCGTGGATCGACGCGTTCAATCGTGGTGACGTCGACGAGATCGCCGGGTTCTATACCGAGGATGCCGTCAACCATCAGGTCGCCAACGAGCCGGTGGCGGGGCGCGAAGCCATACGCGCGATGTTCCAACGAGAATTCGCTGACGCGAAGATGGTCTGTATGGTCGAAAATCTCTTCGAAGATGGAGATTGGGCCATTCTTGAATGGCGCGACCCGCTGGGCATGCGAGGTTGCGGCTTCTTCCGCATCGAGAACGACAAGATCGCGTTCCAGCGCGGCTATTGGGACAAGCTGTCGTTTCTGAAATTGCACGGGTTGCCGCTCAGCTCGGAGTGAGAAGCGGACGGGACTTGACAGCCTCAGGTGAGCAGGCTGGCTGTCAGTGCGGAATGGCGACCCGCCGGCGCCCCGTCTGCCTGACAGGCGCGCGAACTTTATTCGCGGCGTAACGAAACCTCGGAAAGCACTCGCGGTGCGGCTTCGGGTGCGGCTTGCGACGCTGGGTGGGCGGGTGTAACGTCAAAATTGAAGCTGGGTTTGCGCCGTAGTGCGAAAACCCGCTTCATACTTTTTTAGGGCAGCAGGTTTGCGTCCCGGGAGCGGGTGAATCCTGCGTGTGGTGGGCTTTCGCTTCTCGCGCGAGGGCTCGCTAGGGATGCAACGGGGCGTGGATTGTTGACACGCCGGGGCATGTCGAGCGCGTTTAGTATCAGAATAGGTGGCAGGCCTGGATAGGAAGGGTTGGCCCGGTTGAGTCGCCTGGCGTTTCATCGGCTTTTTCAGCCGACGGCCTTACCGATACGCCGATTGACCCTCACGATGACTACGAACTCGACCCGGCTCGCAGTTGGTACCGCTCGGAAAAGTTATACCCGAAACAGCCAGGGGTTAACGCGCATATGAGATATGCCGCCAGCAGGATAATACGGCCGGCGTTCTGCGGGTATGCGCTTTGGGCATCGTGGGCCCGATTTTGGAGGAGCCTCGGGTAAAGTTCGACGGAGAGATTTCGATGGAAGTAAAGACGGTTGGTGTAGTAGGTGCAGGTCAGATGGGCGCGGGGATTGCTCAAGTGACGGCGCAGGCCGGAATTCCAGTGCTGATGACTGATGTCTCCATGCAGGCCTGCGAGCACGGGTTGCGATCGATTCAGAGGAACATCGATCGCATGATTCAGCGCGGACGCTTCAAGGCGGAAGAGCGCGACCGCGTGCTCGGCATCATCCGTGTGTCGGACAAGCTGGAAGACATGGGCGAGTCCGATGTCGTGATCGAGGCGGCGACCGAGAACGAGGAAGTCAAGATCGGCATCCTGCAAACACTCGACAAGGTCTGCTACCCCGACGTGATCCTTGCCTCCAATACTTCGTCGATCTCGATAACCAGGATGGGTGCGCGAACCAGCCGGGCCGACAAGGTTATCGGGATGCACTTCATGAACCCGGTGCCGGCCATGAAACTGGTCGAGATAATCCGTGGACTCGCCACCGCGGAAGACACGTACCGGCAGACGCAGGATCTCGCCAAGCGGGTGGGCAAGACCACGATGACCGCGCAGGACTTTCCCGGGTTCATCGTCAACCGCGTCCTGCTACCCATGATCAACGAGGCGATTTACACGCTGTACGAGGGCGTGGGCGGCGTGACGGATATCGACACCGCGATGAAGCTCGGCACCAACCAGCCGATGGGGCCGCTGGAACTGGCCGACCTGATCGGTCTCGACACCTGTCTCGCAATCATGGAAGTGATGCAGCGGGTGTTGGGTGACGACAAGTATCGCCCTTGCCCGTTGCTGAAGAAATACGTCGACGCCGGCTATCTCGGACGCAAGGTGGGCCGGGGATTCTACATTTACGACGAGAAGGGAAATCCGACTCCTCCGCCGCCGCTGAAATAGAGCGTCTGGTCGGAAGATTTCGCCGGGCGCTTTTGGGGGTCACGCGTATCTGGGAGGAAGACGCATGGCAATCAAGGCTTTTATTCTCATAGACACTTCACCCGGCAAGGCGCGAGAGGTCGCGGCAAGGCTCAGACAGGTTCCGGGGGTATCTGTCGCGCACGCCGTCACCGGTCCGCACGATATAATCGCGATTGCGGAAGCGGCTGACGTAACCGCGCTGGGGGAGATGGTGGTACAGAGGGTTCAGAGCGTTGCGGGCGTGAATCGAAGCCTGACGTCGATCATCGCCGACTGACGCTCGCGGGGACAAACTTCTTAAGGTGGAACGAAGCGGTTATGGCTGAACTTCCAGTTGTAAAACGTCTGCGCAAGGAGATGGAGACTCTCAAGCGCGAACTAACTATCGACCTGCCCAAGGAACTTGAGCGGGCTCGTGCTCACGGCGACCTGTCCGAGAACGCGGAGTGGGCGATGGCCAAGCAGCGCCAGGAATTCCTGCGCGCAAGGCTATCCAACCTCGAAGCGCGAGTAGCGGAACTTTCCATGATCAATATCGACTCGATCCCGCACGAGACCGTCGGTCTCGGAAGCCGGGTCGAACTCGAAGATTTGGACGACGGCGGAACGATGGAGTTCGAGATCGTCGTGCCCGAGGAGGTTGACGGAGCGCAGAACCGTATCTCGCTGTCGTCGCCGCTCGGCCGTTCACTGATCGGCAAGGGCGCGGACGATGATATCGAGGTTCAGACTCCGAAGGGCAAGCGCTCGTACCTGGTCCTGAAACTGAAGACCATCCATGAGTTGCTCGCGCAGGAGAACGGCGGCGAGAATCGGGGCTAGCGTGATGAGTGGGTAATCGATCGGCTCGGCGCACGGCGTCGAGCAACGGTTGAAACAAAACGGACGGCATCACGCCGTCCGTTCTTTTTTCACTAATCACTATTGCGACGTTACGAAGCACGAGTAGCGTCGCGCAAGCGGGTGCGCGCGCTCATCCGGGGTCCGTTCCTTCGCTCTTGCGCTTGACCCTCATTTGCCAGAACACGATCAGGCCCCAAAGTGCGCCCAGCACAAACAAAGACACACCCGCTGGCACAGAGGCGCGAATGACATGCGGCGTTTGCATCACGGTTTCGCTGCGAGGCCACAAAAGCCAGATGCCCGTCAGCACTAACCACACGCTAAAGATTTCAGAGCCCCATAGTTGCCGCCATTTGCGTTGCCGCGCGCGGTATCTCTGCATATCGACGAATGACCGTCTGACATCGGACTTTTCCAGGTCGGCATTTGCGGCTTGGGTCACAAGGAGCAGCATCGCATAGCTTCCGTAGATGAGGATGAACTTGAGGAAGAGGGCGAGGATGACGGCCAGAAGCAACCCCCCGAGGATCTCGTACCATCCGAGGCTATGCCAAGCGAAACGATTGAACGGAGGGAAGACAGAAAGAATGACCACGAGAAGGGAGACGC
>JBJKQX010000406.1:0-3305 GCA_046704965.1 Binataceae bacterium (SeqCode) | reverse complement strand
GGGGTCGAGGGTTCGAATCCCTTCGCCCGCTCCAATATATCAATGGCTTAGCGGCGACAGGCAGCGCGGCCTTTGGTTCTGGCAACCATATGGCAACCGGGAAGCGCGATTTCGCGGTCTTTTCGAGCCCGGGACTCGTTGCGCGCCGAGGTGCCTGGGCGCATATTAAGGGCTCATTTACTCGCGGGGGGCAGGATCGTGGCTATGCTCAAGATCGAAGTTGAGCGCGAGGAAGATGGCCGCTGGATCGGCGAGGTGCTCGCGCTTCCCGGCGTGATTGCCTACGGCGAAACCAAAACCGAAGCCCGCGATAAAGCGGCGGCGCTCGCATTACGGGTTATCGCCGACCGCATAGACCACCACGAGCCGCTGCCGTCAGAGGCCGAAGAGCTTTTCGTCGCCGCGTGAGCACTTGGACGGCGACGAAGGCTGACCACGTCCTGCGGGCGCTCTATCGCATCGGATGGTCGCTCAAGCGACAAAGCAGTTCCCACCTGGTGCTCTCGCGGTCGGGATGGCTGGATTATGTCTTCGCCTTTCATAAAGGCGTTGAGATCGGGCCGCGGATGCTTGCGCGGATAGCGAAGCAGACTGGCCTCAAGCCGGGCGATCTCTAAGACGCGAAAAAGCCCCGCCGAAGCGGGGCCACGGGGAGACGTGCGTCACGCTTAGTGACGCCGCGCGAGGGGTGCCTGGGGGGAAGACCTTCCTCGCATAGGTTGGCGGCAACGTAATGGCCCAACGGAGATTTGCGGCGAGCATTCCGCCATTAGCCTCTTGCCTGACGCGCTCTTCGCAACCAAGCTACCGGAGGTTGATATCATTGTGATCGTGCCGCACATCTGATTGCCTATGGGGGAATAGTATGAAATGGCTTGTTGTTGTCGGAATCTGCCTGCTCGCCAGCGGCTGTGGACCTACCCAAGTTGTGCTCAAAGACCCGAAGACGGGCAAGATCGTGACGTGCGCCGCCGATCCTTGGGCAAATTGGAACGTCGCCGCAGCCACGCAAAGCTGCGCGGACGCCTATAAGTCTCAAGGTTATAAGGTGCTCAGTTCTTATTGAGCGGCTTGTGGCGCGTGGTCGCTCTTACGGCAGCTTTTGTAAGCCGGCCCGTCTTGGCCTTCACCGGTCAGGCTGCGGAACCTCCCCTTGCGCTCCTTGAGGCATGGGCTTTTTCTAGTTCGTATTGCAGCCCCTTCTCTAACAGGCCCATCTCCGCGATTGCCGACCGTTCCAGGCTCCGGTACTTCGCCAGCATTTCCGGCCGCTTCTCCCGGCTCGATACCGACCGGATGCTCCGAAGCTCCTTCTCCACCTCGTCCATTCTCGCTCGTATAAACTTCGGGGTTGGCATGTTCGGCCTCGCTTGGCGGCGGAAACGCCTTATGCTCGACGCGCTCGCGGCTGACTTCGGCAGCGGCGCCGGATGGCCTTAGTCGCGAGTGAACCTCGGCCCCAAGGCACAAAATGCCTGCTAGCGCCTCGCGCGAACGAGCGCGTCAAGAGCTTCCCCATTATAGCAGGTGTCTACCGCGATCGATTGAAGTTGGCTCTCCATAATCGCGACCTGTTGTTCCAAATCTCCGACTTCCTGAACGAGCGAAGCTAGATAATCGTCGCTGCGCGGGTGCGGCCCAAACGGCTTGGACGCGAGCGGCGGACTGGGAAAGGGCGGCAAGCTCTGCGCGGCCATCTGGTCGCAAGCATCGCCTTTTGGCTTCGCTGCCTCGGCGCGTTCTTGCCACGACGAGGAAACCGTGAACGCGGCGACCATGAATAAGACGGTCAGCACTCGCCAAAGATTTGCCATGTTGCCCCCCTCCTGGTGTCCATCCAACATTGACCGCTCGCAAGTTTTACCTCCCGAGATGCGGGAAACGCCGCAACGCGTCCCGCATCCAGTTAGCATTCGCTTCATCATCTGCCGTTTGCCATTCGGCAACCTTCCGCTCGTACGTTCGCCAGCGCATACCCTTTGGCTTGGGCGGTGGCGCTTGGCCGATTGCCTTACCGTCGCCGCCGAGCGCGCGATGGAGCCTTCGAGCACGTCGCATGCGCCGGTCGGTCATCGTCTCTCGCTGGCATTCGCAACCGAGCCCGTGGGCTTGCCGCGACCAAAACTGCCATCCGCCGTTGGGAAGATAGAGCTTGAACACGCGGCGGCCGGTGTGTGGGCATATCCACCACCACCGAAAACCGCCAAACCGCACAGGCGTCGCCATCGCGCGAACCCGATAGCTGATCTCGCGTTTATCGTCCGCCCGAATCGTGTGGCGGAAGGTGAACCACACGTCGCCCGGCGAGGCATTTAGGGTGAAGTTGATGTTGAAGCCGTCATTGAACTCCCAGCTCGACTCCAGTGTGCCGCTCCAACGGCCGGAGTATTTCTTGAACACGCGCGCCGAGAGCACGTAGCTTGCCGTTGCCTCGCTCGTCGGCGGCGCACCCCATCGGCCCGATCCGAAGCCGCCCACCGCCTATTTCTTTTCCGAAATCATCTGCGGATCGTATACGGCGACTCATTGAGGATCCGAGAAACAGGTTGCCGGTGAGTCTTGCGTGATACAGGATCTGGCCATGTCGAGGAGCAACTTTCTGACGGCGCCGCAGCGGCTGGCACTGACCACGCTTGCGAAGAGGGCGATGGTGGAGCACCGGGTGGCGCGTCGGGCCAACGCGATCATCCTTCTGGACAAGGGCTGGTCGTATGATCAGGTGGCGGCGGCGCTGCTTCTTGACGACAGCACGGTGCGAAGCTGGCTCGACCTGTTCGAGCGTGACGGAATCACCGGGTTGGAGAGCTTCCTCTACGAGGGCCGCGGCAGCCAGATGACGGTGGCGCAGGAAGCCGAACTGGTGTCGTGGATCACCGGGGCGCTGCCGCGCACCACCCGCGAGATCGGCGCCTGGATCGACGCCCGGTTCGGCATCGTCTACGAGAGCCGTTCCGGTCTGGTGGCCATGCTGCATCGTCTGGGGCTGGAGCATCGCCGTCCGGAAGCGGTGTCGCGGAAACTCGACCCGGCCAAGCAGAAGGCGTTCATCGCCGCCTACGAGGCGCTGCTGAACGGGTTGGCCGACGATGAGGCGGTGCTGTTCGCCGACGCCGTCCATCCGACGCACACCGCCCGGCCAGTCGGCTGTTGGGCACCGAAGGACACCAAGGTCGCCCTCGACCAGGCCAGCGGGCGGGACCGACTGAACATCCATGGCGCGGTCGACCTGGAAACCGGCAAGACCGTGATGAAAGACGTCCTCACCGTCGACGCGGCGAGCACCATCGCCCTGCTGATCTCCATCG
>JBJKQX010000405.1:0-4039 GCA_046704965.1 Binataceae bacterium (SeqCode) | reverse complement strand
CAGCATGGGACAGGTCGTGGGGGAGAAGCTGTCACGGCTGTTTGTCCATGCACGCTCGCGGCGGCTTCCGACGGTCGTGTTCAGCGCCTCGGGCGGCGCGCGGATGCAGGAAGGTGCGCTGTCGCTGATGCAGATGGCGAAGATTTCGTCGGCTATCGCGCGTCTTCGCGACGCACGACTGCCGTACATCTCGGTACTGTGCGATCCGACCACCGGCGGAGTGGCGGCGTCGTTCGCGATGCTCGGTGACCTCAATATTGCGGAGCCGGGCGCTCTTATCGGATTCGCCGGTCGGCGGGTTATCGAGCAGACCACCAATCAGCAGCTTCCCGCCGATTTTCAGCGCGCGGAGTTTCTGCTCGCCCACGGGATGCTCGACGCGATCGTCCCGCGCCCTCAGATGCGTGAGACACTCGGGCGGTTGCTGGGCGACCTTGGCGCAGCCGGCAAGGCGCGCGGCGACGGGCGCGCTACGCGGTCGAAATCGCGTTCCTCAAAGTAGCGGCGACTTCGTGCGACCGACATTTTGACAGCGCTGCGGGTAATTTTTTTTGTCGTGCAGCATCGTTGCTTCCGATGTCGCGCGGGCGCGGCTACAATTGCCCCGCGAAGGCCATGGAACGGCTGGCTGATACCCTGAATTGGCTCTATTCTCTGGAAGCGCGCGGCGAGATTTACAAGCTCGAACGCATGGAGCGCGCGCTCGCCCTGATCGGCAATCCCCACCATCGGTTGCGCGCGATTCATATCGCGGGAACCAAGGGCAAGGGCTCGGTGGCCGCGATGCTCGACAGCTGTTTGCGCGCCGCGGGCCTGAAGGTCGGTCTCTATACCAAGCCTCATCTGGTCAGGCTCTCCGAACGAACCCGCGTCAACGGCGGCGAGATGCCTGCCGAGTTGATGCTCGACTACATCAGGAAGCTGCGCTCGGTTTTCGAGGGCACGGGGCTCCATCTTACGTTCTTCGAATTCACCGTCGCCTTGATGTTCCTCTATTTCGCGGAGTCGCAGGTCGACGTAGCCGTTATCGAAACCGGACTTGGCGGGCGGCTCGATTCGACCAACGTGGTGCGGCCGTTCCTGAGCGTGATTACGCCTATAGGCTTCGACCACATGGAGCATCTCGGCTACACCATCCCCGCAATCGCGGCGGAAAAGGGCGGGATCATCAAGCCGGGCGTGCCGGTCGTAATCGGGGCGCGCGATCCCGACGCACGCACCACGCTGCTATCGATCGCGGCCCAGCGCCAAAGCGCGGCGCGGCTTGCCGAGCGCGACTTTTCCTTCCGCTCGCACGCGCCGGCCCATCGCCTTGACTACCGCGGACTGGGACTCGCGCTGGATGGCGTCGAGATTTCTCTTGCGGGGCCGTTTCAGCACGAGAATGCGTCGATTGCGCTTGCCACCCTCGAAGCGATGAGGGCGCAGGGATGGGCGATAAGCGAGGACGCCATACGGCGCGGAATGAATGACACGGTTTGGCCGGGACGTTTCGACGTGGTCTGGCGCAGACCTACGGTGATTCTTGATTGCGCGCACAACGAACTCAGTATTTCCGCCTTGCTGGAAACGATGGACGTTGAGATGGGGCGCGGAGTACGGCCACGGCTCGTTTTCGGATGCCTGGCCGACAAAAACTGGCGGCGGATGGGAGAGCTTCTGGCGCCGCGGGTCCGCGACGTGACGCTGACCCGGGTGAAACCCAAACGCCCGCTCGACCCTGAAAATCTGGTGCCGGTTTTCTCGGGCAGGGTTCCAACGCGGGTGGAACCCGAAGCGGTCCGCGCAATTGATCAGGTTATGGCCGAGAGTGGGCCCGATGACGTGGTGCTAGCGACAGGTTCCGTGTATCTTATCGGCGAAATTTACGGATACTTTCTGGCCCGATACGGGCGAACAGGACTGTTTCCTGAGTCTCGCACGTAAATCGCTGAGCTTCGTTTTTGCGGTCGCGACTGTGCTTCTCGCTGCAGGTTATGCGTCGGCCGCGAGCAACGCCGGAGTGCCTCCCGCGGTCGTCGCGGAGCATCACGGGCCGATCACCGTAACCGGCGATCGGACGATCTACAATTCGAGCAATGATTCGCTCATAGTTCGTGGCCACGCCACGATGACTCAGGCCGCAACGACCCTTACGGCCAACGAGATCGAACTGTTCCGCAAGGAACACGTCGCCCGCGCGATCGGACACGTCCATCTGACGGATCCCGAAGTGCAAATATGGGCGTCGCGCGCCACGATAGATGTCAGGGATGAGACGGGGGCGCTCTACGACGCAAGGATTGTCGCCAAGCAGGGCACCTACCACCTGCAAGGAAAAAAGATATACAAGCTCGAAGGGCAGAATTACACGATCGTCAAGGGCTTCTTCACCACTTGCAAGTGCAATTCCGGCGCACCTGACTGGAGCGTCACCGCCGATCGTCTGCACGTCACGCTTGGTTCGACGGGTTCCGCGCGCAACGCGAGTTTCTCGGTCCTCGGCCATCGCGTGATGACCCTTCCGTACTTCGTGTTTCCCGCCGACACCAACCGACACAGCGGATTTCTTGCTCCACGCACTGGAGTTTCGGGTCTGCGCGGGTTTCAGTATCTGCAACCTTATTACTGGGCGATCAACAAGAGTTCCGACGCTACGGTCGCCTTCGACGCTCAGACCTCGCAGCGTATCGGTGGCCTGGCCGAGTACCGGCTCACCAATGGCGTGGACGACTACCTGTGGGTCGACGGCGCGTTCTACGACGAAAGCATCCGCTCTCAAGCCAATCGCCAGAGCGATATCGTCGACAATCAGATCGCCGACCCGCACATCCCGGTTGATCGTTACGGGATAATCGGCATGACGCGCCAGCATGTGATGCCTCACCTGACCCTCTATGCCGACACCATCTCGGTGAGCGACAGCCTTTATTTGCGCGAGATGAACGTATGGACACTCTCGCGTGGATTCGGCACCAACTTCGGCTCGATGCGCGACGCCATCTCGCACTTCGGGATGCTCTACGATTACGCGGGCGGCTTTTTCGGTGACGGGTTTGCCCGGCTGCAGGGACTTTGGCATCAGGACCTCATCCAGGCGCAGCCGTTCGCGCTTCAGGAACTTCCCCAGCTATGGGTCAGTGGCCGGCGCAATTTGCTCGGGGGTCTGGCCTACCTTGATTACGACGGCGAAGCCACCTATTTCTGGCGCGCGCAGGGCGTCCACGGATGGCGCTTCAATGCCAATCCGCGTCTGACGGTGCCGTGGCGATTGGGCAACTATCTCTATGGCTATGGAACCGTCGGCGGCTACGGAACAATCTACGACACCTCGGGCCACAAGATTAAGATCCTGCAGGTCGGAACCAACAATCTTTCCTACAACAACCAACTCGAACTCGGCCCCCTGACCAAGGGCGGGCTGCAGACGCGATTCATACCGTATGCGCAGGCGGGAGTCGCCAGTCTGCTGCAACGTGTTTATGGAGTTGATTGGGGCCCGATCGAGAAGCTCAAGAACACCATCGAGCCGTTCGCGACGTACACGTGGGTCCCGACTGTCTCGCAAAAAAATCTGCCGTTGTTCGACAGTATCGACCGGGTCAACGCGCGAAGTCTGATCACCTACGGGGTGACGACACGCCTCTATGCCCGAATGACGACAGAGTCGGAGCCGCCACCTTATTACCAGGAAAATGCCAACGCGGAGAACGGTGGGGTGGTTGCCGGCGGAATAAAAGGCGCCTACGGCGGCCAGCAAAGCGAGATGGTCAATCCGACCGACACTTTGACCAGCTACAGCGGCAATACCACCGTGCGCGAACTGCTCGAAGCCACCGTGGAGCAGGCCTACGACACCAGCCACGAGATAAACGGAAACGGCCTCGGCCTCTCTGACATCCAGACTATGATCAGAATTTTTCCGTCCTCGGTCGCTTCCCTCAGCTCCCTGGTCGGTTACGACCCGCGCTCGCACCCCGGAATCAGTTACGCCAACGTGGCGTTCAACTTCGAGCCCTGGTGGAACCAACCGAAGAACAATCTTTACATGGGCAAGGCG
>JBJKQX010000404.1:0-6355 GCA_046704965.1 Binataceae bacterium (SeqCode) | reverse complement strand
ACCTATTGTTTCCTGGTCGACGACGGGCGCTTCGAGGAACTGGTGGAGCGATGCTTCACGGCGGACGCGGTCTGCGATTTTCGTGGAACGGACGGCGCGATGCCTCCGATGGTGTCACGCGGACGCGAGGAAGTGACGCATTTCTTTTCGGTCGTGGTTCCCGGCTTGCTCGACCGGATGGCCCATACGGTCCACAACCATCGGATAACGGTCGAGGGCGATCGCGCGAGTGGCGACTGTTACTTCGAGCTGACGGCCGTGGAACGGGCAAGCGGAGAAGAAGTGGTCGGCTCGGGCCGCTATATCGACGGCTACCGGAAGGTCGCGGGCGACTGGCAATTCGAATCGCGCAAGGCCGAAATTTTTTTCATAGCGCCGCTCAAGCAAGGATGGTCGAAGCGCCGGTTCCTTCGCGCGCTTGAGCCTTAAATACAGTCATGATTCTCCGAGGAGAGACTAGATGGAACTGAAGAAAGTAATAGGAAACCGCCGTTCGACCCGTTTTCTCCGGCCTTACAAACCCGTCGAGCGCACCAAGATCCAGAAGATGCTCGAGGCGGCGCGGCTCGCGTCGTTTTGGGGAAATGTGCAGGCGCTCAAGGCCGTGGTAATCGAGCGCGCAACCGCGCCGGACGAGGTCATTGCGGCGCTCCCGGTTGGCACCGCGATCGGCGGCTTCCAGTTTCGTACAGCGCCGGTCGTTATCGTATGGTGCCTCGACTGGCACGCCATCGACGTGCAGGGCGATCGTCTGCACGAACTCGTCGAGGCGGGAGCGCTCGGCGTCGACAAGGCGCAAAGCCACGCCTATCTCGACAGCACGCTTATCCCATTCTTCCAGTCAGCGGGCGAGCGAATCAAAACGACGGGATTCACCGAACTCGATTGCGGGCAGGGTATCGCGCAGGCGACTCTGGTTGCCTTCGACGAGGGTCTTGGAACCTGCCTGCTCGGCGCGATGAACGATCGCAAGCTGCGCAAGGCGTTGAAGCTTCCCGACAGCTACAAGGTGCTGGTGCTCCAGACGGTTGGTTATCCGGCCGAAGATCCAGCGGCGGGAGGTCAGCGTCCGCGCGAGCCGTTCGCGAAGCGTTTCTTCCTGAATCGCCACGGCGAGTCGTTCCCGGCCGACGCGGCAGTGGTCGAGGAACTCAAGGCGGCAGGGATGCTGCAGGTGCCCGCGCCGGTGCCCGGCCGCAGAGAGGAACTGGACTGGCTCGGCAAGGTCTTCGGGCTCAGCAACGTCTTCGGCGATGAGGTTCCCGCGATCGTCAAGGATCTGACCGAAGCGGCGGCTGAAGCTGAGAGCGGCAAGAAATAAAGCCCTGAAAGATTGGTCGAGAAGGCGGGAGCGTCGGCCAAGCGACGACGCTCCCGCAAGTCTATGGCCTGAACTGTAGGGCTCGCGGCACCAGCACTGAGGGCTGCGAGACGATACGGTAGGCGTTCTCCACCCACTCACACACCCAACGGCGTGTGTCGCGCGGGTCGATCATCTCTTCCATCTGGAACCGGTTGAGCGGGCCGATCGGTCCGCGCGCGCTTTCGATTCGCGCATTGATCTCGGCCCTGAGCGCCACAGGGTCGGCGGCCTCGGCAAGCTGGCGCTTGTAGGCTGCCTCGATACCGCCTTCGGGCGGTATACCGCCGACATCGGCGGCAGGCCACGCGACGCGTGCGCTGGCGCCGCTGCGAGGGGTTGCGAAGTTATTGCCGGCGACACCAAAACTGCGGCGCATAATCACGGTGAAGATCGGAACAGTTACCTGCGCGAACGCGATCATCCACTCGCCGCCCTTGCGGATCGTGCCGGTTATCTCATGCTCAAGGCCGACCGCGAAGCCGGGGTTGTCGATCAGGTTCAGGACCGGAAGATGGAACAGGTCGCACATGTCGAGATGGCGTTTGAGCTTGTCGCATCCGTCGGCCGTGAGCGCGCCACCGTTGGCGTGGCGACAATCGGACGCGATGACCCCCATCGGATAGCCGTTGAAGCGCACGAACCCGACGTTCTGGTCGGTGCCCCATAGCGACCCTATCTCGAAGAACGATCCCCGGTCCGCCATCAGGCGGATTGCCCGTCGCATGTCGAACGTCATCGTGCGCTTGCGGGGGATGAGGGTAAACAATTCTTCTTCGCGCCGATCGATCGGATCGCTTAGATCTGGCGGCAGCACCGGCGGCGCTTCGTAAACGCTCGGTGGCAGGTACGAAAGGAATCGCTTCGTCATCGAAGCCGCTTCCTCTTCCGATTCGGCGAGATTGTCGACGGAACCGTTGCGACAGTGGATGTGCCAGCCGCCCAACTCCTCCTTCGTGATCTCGTAACCCATCGCATGGGTGACAACCGGCGGTCCGGCCACGAACAACTGGGCAATATCGCGGACCATGACGGCGAAATGGCCGAGCACCGCCTTCGCGGCGCCGATACCCACCACGCTGCCGAGCAGCACGTTGACCACCGGCACCTGGGCAAGCTGCTGAACGTACATGCTGCTGCCAAGATGCCCCGGCAGGAACGAGCCGCCTTCGCCCGACACGCGCGGTTTGCCTGCTGTTATGGAACCGGAACTTTCCTGCGCGCTGCTCTCGCCCGTCTTCTGCTGTTTGGGCACCATCGCGGCAACACTGCCGCCGCCCGAAGACCCGTCCAGCAAACGGACCGAGGGACACCGCAGATCGATCGACAAACGATCAAGATGGGTACTCTTGGCGCCGATAGCGCCGTCGGCATGTCCACCGCGCGAGGTGAAATCGTCGGCGCATACCACGGCCGTTCGGTTTTCGATTTTGCCCCATCCGCCGACATGATTGGCGGGCGTGAAGCCCGTGACGCGTCCGTCCTCGTCGTAGTCGGCAAAGCCTGCAAGACTGCCGACCTCGCGAAAGCTGCCCGCGTCGAGCAGCAGATCGATCCGCTCCCGGCAGGTCAGCTTGCCGCGACTTCGCTGACGAACCACGCCCGGATCTTTGGAATCGGGCGCGAAGCGACGATGGGCGATCGCCTGCAACTCCCTCACGTCGGCAAGCAGGGGCGCCCAGGTGTCATCGCCATACTCGCGCGGGCCGGCTTCGTCACTTGCCTGCTCGGTGGGAGCTATCGTGGCGACAATCTGACCGGCCGCGACGTTGGCGCCAATCTCGGTCGGCCGGATGTTGGTTACGACGCCGGCGCGAGGTGCCGTCACCGCGGTTTCCATCTTCATGGCGCTGATAATCATCAGCGCGGCGCCGGCCTCGACAGCGGCACCAACCTCCACGGCGACATCGATAACGGAGCCCGCCATCGGGCTTTCGACGCCCTCTTCGCCGCTCGGCACGTCCAAGTGAGCCGGTGCCGTCTGGGCATGAGGCATCGCGAACGCGCCCTTGCCGCCGCCGAGCGTCATCGCCTGCTGTTCGAGCAGCGCAACCGAGCCTGAGGCGGACCCGGACGTGCCGGTCGACGCTGCGAGATCGGGATTCTCGGAGAAAAAGCTGGTACGGGCGTCGCCCGCCCGCATCGCGGGATGGGAAACGATGGCGCGTAGCTGACGAAGATTGGTCGGCAAGCCGCCGATGTGGAACTCGTCGAGCGCGCGCAGGGTCCGATCGAGCGCCGAAGTATACGAACGCGTTGAATTCGACTGGCAGATGAGCTTGGCAAACATCGGATCGAATTGCGGCGGCGGCGCATAGCCCAGATAGCCGCAGGAATCGACCCGCACTCCCGGACCCGTGGGCTCCTTGTAAGCGGTTAGCACACCGGCACCACCCGCAACGATGCGCGCCTGTACGGCATAGCCGCGCGGGGCCTGTAGCGCGGCCTGATCCGGAATGCCCAGGGCCTTCAGGGTCTCACCGGCTGCTATGCGGAACTGGGCCTCGACCAGATCGACGCCCGTGACCTGCTCGGTCACGGTGTGCTCCACCTGGATACGGGGATTGCACTCGATGAAAAAGTGCTCGCCGCGCTCGGGAATGACCAGGAACTCGACCGTGCCCGCGTTTACATAGTCGACCGCGCGGGCCAGGCGGATAGCGTCTTCCAGGATTCGTTGCCTGAGGCCGTCGTCGAGTCCGGGCGCGGGCGCAATCTCGACAACCTTCTGATTTCGGAGCTGGACCGAGCAGTCGCGCTCATAGAGATGAACGATACTGCCGTGACCGTCGGCCAGAATCTGAACCTCTATATGGCGCGGACGTGTCAGCAACTTCTCCATAAACACGGAGCCGTCGCCAAACGCCGCCTGCGCCTCGCTCTGACAGCGGGCGAATGCGGCAGCCATCTCGTCGGCGTTCGCGACCGCCCGCATGCCACGTCCACCACCCCCCGCGGCAGCCTTCAGCATAACGGGATAGCCAAGCGCTTCAGCCACCGCCATGGCGTCTTCGGCGGTTGCAAGGGCCTGCTGACTGCCGGGAATGACCGGGACGCCAAGCGAGCGAGCCAGTTTGAGCGCCTTGGTCTTGTCGCCGAAAAGCGCCAGCGTCTCGGGATGCGGTCCGATGAAGGCGATTCCCTCTTCGAGGCATCGTTTAGCGAAACCGGTATTCTCGGACAGGAATCCGTAACCGGGATGCACGCTGTCGCAGTTGGCCGCCTTGGCTGCGGCTATCAACGCTTCGACGTCGAGATAGGCACGCACGGGATCGCTCGACGGTGCCTGCGACGTGAGCGCTCGCGACTCGGTTGTGACGCGGGTATGGAGCGACAGCGCGTCAGCCGGAGCATATACGCTGACCGACTCAACGCCGAGCCCCGACGCGGCGCGTGCTACGCGGATGGCGATTTCGCCTCGGTTGGCAATCAATACACGTTTGAACAAAGCCTGGCTCCCAACAACATTGTCAGAGTATGGGTTCTGACTACTTTTCGATCTCGCGAGGCGCCCACCCCATCATTGGCCTCGCGGATTCGTCTCTGCAGGTACGCAGGGAGACGAATACCCTTGACGCTTGCATGGTTGCAAGGCTGACGCGGCACGGGTGTCGATGGGCGATCCGTCCCGGCAAGGCGCGAATTACCCGAAAAGCCCGGATACAACCGCATGCGCACGCCGTTCCCCGTCAAGACGGAGTGTAGTAATTGAAGCTCACGCACCACACGCCTGCGAAATCGCTTTTGAACAAAAGCGAAAATCGCGGAACAAAGGAGAATTTCAAGATGGCGGTCGAAGTGACTTGGGATTCCGAGGTATGCAGCCATTCAGGAAACTGCGTGAAGAGCCTTCCCGCGGTCTTTCGAGTCGAGGACGGCAAGTTCGTGATCGAACCCGGAAAGGCTAACGACGAGCGCGTCCGCGCCGTGGTCAAATCCTGTCCGTCAGGAGCGTTGCGTATCAAGGAATAGGATCGACTTCGCGCGCAAGGACGGGTCCGCGGTCGGGGAACTCTACAATTCGGGCGGTTAGAGCTTCGGTGCGCACCGGGGCAATGGATGTCCGCGCCTTAGTTCACAGGAACTCGGCATGCCGGGTCGAGAGGGCTGAGAACACCGAAAGAGGTGAAATAGTTAAAGCGGTCTATTTCAGAAAGCGGAAGGAATCGAGAGGTTGGTCGAGTCTTTGGTTCAAGTCCTTCCAGTCTTCACGAGTCAGGTTTTTCCCGGGCGGGTCGAGGACCATCGGGTTGGTCCATGTAACCCTGATGGCCAGCTCGTAGCATCTCTCGTGGTGAAAAGTACGGTACACGCGACCCTTCAAGTAGTGGCTCATCGCCGCGTCGCCCACGTGAAATACCCGGAACTTCACATCATTAATCGCGACGGTCCCGCCGCTTCGTGCTCCGTCAGGTGAACCGTCGAGACATTCCCTGCGTGTAACGCTCCGACCGAGACGCGACACCGAAAAGGCCGCGGCCATGTGCGTGCCGTAGTGCTTGAGTTCGGACGGATATCCGAAACAGACGAGAGTGCTGCCGGGCGTGGTCGAGGAGTTGTCGCAGACGGAGAGATATGCGTCGCAAGCTCGGTGGCTATGCTTCGTGCAACGAACTAGAACGCCCAGATTGAACCGGAACGTGCCGTCGCGACTGATGAAGAGTTGCGGCGCGGGTCGCGCCAAAAGAGGACTCGGCAGGGCGCAAAGCAAGACGGCGAGCAGCGCATAAATGAGCCGGGGTTTCATAGTCAATTCGCAACGAGACAACTATGCTCGCACAAAAGGGCGCCAGTCCATAAGGGTTTCCGCTATTTCTGGAACGGATCGTTTCCGGATACCCGCGGACGGAATAACGACAGGTCAGAAGGGGGGGAATGACCGGCAACAAAACAGGACGAGGCGCGGCGGCCCGATTCGTGGACGTATACAAATGGGTCTACCTGCTCGCCATCCTCGTCAATCTTTTCCTGATGTCCCGGGATAAAGGCAACTGG
>JBJKQX010000403.1:0-8303 GCA_046704965.1 Binataceae bacterium (SeqCode) | reverse complement strand
TCAGGAAAATAGTTAGCTCGAACGGTTTGACCAGGGGTCCGAGGTCGCCATGGTTCGAGATGACGCCGACGATTTCGGCGTCGAGTTCGCCCATGTGATTGCGGCTCAGGAGGTCGATCATGCAGTGCGGCAACCGCGACACCATTATCACCACCCGGTCGCGCCGCGCCGCGTCGTAAACGTGCCAGTTGAGACCGAGGCCGGGAAGCAACTCAGGCAGCGACTTACCGATTTCGGCCTTCAGGTCGTTGAACGCGAGCCGCTGGCTGTCGAGCGAGATTCGCCAGAAAAAATGGCCGTCCTCGTCGTCGGTATGCTGGTCGGACGTGATTATGTTGCAATCGAGACCGAACAGATGGTTCGAGACGCGCGCGATGATGCCGCGCTGGTCGAGGCACGAGATGAGTAGGACCGCCTTGTCGCCTGCCACTTGAGACCCCCTGGCCGGATGCCGGTTTGGGAATTGTAATGCCCCGCGGGTCGGGCGAACAATCTCTCAGGCGTTCAGGTTTTCAGCATTTCGCGCTTTAACGGGCGCGTCGAGAGGCTTTCCGAAAGGCTTGTTAAGCGCAATCCCCCGCGTAACCATTGGGCGATGGCGGATTCAAAGGCGACTCGCACGGGGCAGGGCGGTGCCGATTCGGGTCTGCTCTACGTCGTTGCGACTCCTGTCGGCAACCCGGGCGATATCACGATACGGGCGCTGGAGGTGCTTGGCGAAGTCGACCTGGTTGCGTGCGAGGACACGCGGCGGACGGGCGCGATGCTTGCCTTGCACGGACTCAGGAAGCCGCTTGTTTCCTACTTCGAGCATAACGAGCAACGCCGCATCCCAGAGCTTGTCCGGCGGCTTCAGGATGGCGCAAGCGTTGCGCTGGTGACGGACGCGGCAACACCGGGAATCACCGACCCCGGCTTTCGCCTGGTGCGCGCCGCCCATCAGGCCGGCGTTCACGTGACAGCGGTGCCCGGCGCTTCCGCGCTGCTTGCCGCGCTCTCGATTGCGGGTCTGCCTACAGACCGCTTCGTATTCGAGGGATTTCTTCCCCCACGCGACGGCGCGCGCCGCCGTGCGCTGGAAGCGCTCAAATCCGAGACCCGCACGATGGTCTTCTTCGAGGCCGCGCGGCGGCTTTTGCAAACTTTGCTCGCGATGGCTGACGTGATGGGCCGTGAGCGTGAAGCGGCGGTCGTGCGCGAAGTCACGAAGCTCCACGAGGAGACAGTGCGCGCCACGCTCGGCGAGCTTCGCGAGCATTTCGAGCGCAAGGAAGCGCTCGGAGAGGTGTCGATCGTGGTTCAGGGCGCCGCTGCCGGGGGCGACAAATCCCCGACCGGCGAGGGCCCGGCGGTCACGGTCGACCCGCTTGTCGAAGCGGGGCTAAGTCTCAAGCAGGCGAGCGTGGTGATAGCGAAACTTACAGGTTTGAGCCGCCGCGAAGTGTATAATGAGGCACTAAAGGCCCGTCGACCGGATTCCGGCGACTGAAACGCACCGAAAAGGCCGCCGTTCGGGCTTCAAGTTGCCCGGTCCCCCTCCTTGCAGTCGCCGCCGCGGTGCGATTGAATGCGCGAGACGGGCTATTGCAGGGATGGCGAGCAGGTCAAATGGGCGCGATGTCCCGGCGTCCGGGGTGGACGTGATGATGCGGGTGCTTGTAATACACGGGCCCAATCTTAATCTTCTCGGAGAACGTGAGCCGGAGGTTTACGGCAGGACGCGGCTTTCCGATATTGACCGCGAGCTGAAGGAGTTGGGCGCGGAGCTGGGAATCGAGGTCGAAAGCTTCCAGTCCAACGGCGAAGGCGAGATTGTTACGCGTATCCAGCAGGCTCGCGGCAAGATTGACGCATTGCTCATCAATCCCGCCGCGTATACGCATACGAGCGTGGCGATTCGTGACGCGATCCTTGCGCTCGACGTTCCGACCGTCGAGGTTCACCTGTCCAACGTTTACCGGCGCGAGCCGATGCGGCATCGCTCGACGATCGCAGATATAGTCGTGGGAAGAATAATGGGGTTCGGAGCGCAGAGTTACGCGCTGGCGCTTCGTTCGGTGAGGAACCTGGTGGAAACGTCCCATGCGAAACAGAGCTAGCGCCGTCGTCCGTGCGGGTGACGCAGACCGCTTGAACAAACCAGGAGACCAGATGGAAGTCCGCGAAATAAAAAACCTGCTGTCCCTGATGCAGGATTACGGGCTTGTAGAGCTTGAAATAGAGGACAAGAGAGGCAAGGTACGGCTGGTGCGGAGTCTCGGCGGGTCAAACGGTATCGAGAACGCTCCGCGCGTCACCGTCGCCGCCGCGTCCGTGGCGTCGAATTTCGCGCCCGATGCAGCTTCTGCAGGGCCGAAGGCTGGAGACGCGGGAGCAGGCGACATTCAGCTCGCGCCCAATCAGAAACTTGTCACGAGTCCGATGGTGGGGACGTTCTATCGTTCACCGTCACCGGACGCTCCGCCCTTCGTCGAAGAGGGCACTCACGTACGCAAGGGCCAGCCTCTATGCATCATAGAGGCGATGAAAATGATGAACGAGATCGAGGCTGACACTGCGGGTCGGGTGGTCAGGATAATGGTCAGCAACTCGCAGGCGGTCGAATACGGACAGCCTCTGATGATCCTCGAAGCCGGATGAGGCGGCGGGGCATATGTTCAAGAAACTGCTGGTAGCAAACCGCGGCACGATCGCGATTCGAATAATCCGCGCCTGTCGCGAACTCGGTATTCCGACCGTCTCGGTATATTCGACCGCCGACAGGGATTCGCTGCACGTCAGAATGGCGGACGAGTCCGTATGTATCGGGCCGCCGCAGGCCGAGGCGAGCTACCTGAATATCCCGTCGATAATCAGCGCGGCCCTGACCTACGGCGCCGACGCGGTCCATCCCGGGTACGGCTTTCTGAGCGAAAACGGCGACTTCGCCGAAGCGTGCCGCCGCTCGGGACTTCAATTCGTGGGGCCGCAGGCTCGCCACATCAGGCTGATGGGCGACAAGCCGCGGGCGCGCAGGATCATGAAGCGCGCCGGGGTGCCGGTGCTGCCCGGCAGCGAGGGCAAGGGAATCTCGGAGCTTCGCGAAGCTGTCGCGGACGCGCGGGAACTCGGCTACCCGGTGCTGATAAAGGCCGCGGCCGGTGGCGGCGGCAAGGGGATGCGTGTTGCGCGCGACGAGAAGGAACTGACGCGGCTTTTTCCGCTCGCACGCGGCGAAAGCGAAGCGGCCTTCAGTTCGCGCAAGATGTATCTGGAGAAATATCTGGAACGCGCGCGGCACGTGGAATTCCAGATTCTGGCCGATCGCAAGCGCAATGTTATCCATCTCGGCGAACGCGACTGCTCTATCCAGCGCCGCCATCAGAAGGTGATCGAGGAATCGCCGTGCCCGGTGCTGACCGCCCGTCTGCGCGACAAGATGGGGCGCGCGGCGGTTCGTGCAGCGGAGGTGGTCGGCTATTCAAACGTCGGAACGGTCGAATTCCTGCTCGCCCCCGACAACCAGTTCTACTTCATCGAAATGAACACCCGTATCCAGGTCGAGCACGGAGTGACCGAGATGGTGACCGCGTTCGATCTGGTCAAGGAAAGCATCCGGATAGCGACGGGCGAGGCGCTCGGCGTCAAGCAGAAGCAGGTTCAGATCAAGGGCGCGTCGATGGAGTTTCGGCTTTACGCCGAAGATCCCGACACCCATATGCCGTCCCCGGGGCTGGTGACGAACCATCATCCGGCCGGTGGGCTTGGCGTCAGGGTCGAAACCGCGCTCTACGACGGATACCGCGTTCCGATGCATTACGACCCGCTGGTCGCAAAGCTGATCGTGCACGCGGACAACCGGAAACTCGCAATCGCACGGGCCAAGGCGGCGCTTCGCGAGTACGTTATTGATGGGATCTAGACCAACATCCCGTTGCACTTGAAGATTCTTGAAGACCCCGATTTCAAAGCCGGCGAGTTTGCCACCGACTTCCTGTCGCGCTTCGAGCCGTCGTCGGAGCCGGTCAAGGCTGCCGCCGGCGCCAAGGCGTCGTGACGGAGTGAATACGGACCCGGCGATACCTGGCGATGGATGAGAGAGCCCCCGTCGTCGCGCCGTCCATTGATGTCGGCATAAGCCATTCCCGAAACGGATTTCGACTGACATGAAACGAACCGTCGTTGCGATAGCTTTGCTTTTTGCCTTTGCAACCTTTGGCGCGAATGCGTCGGCGCAGCCGACCGCGACTCCTACCAAGGCCGGTGCGACCGCGCAGCAGGCCGGGCCGAAAATCGAACTCATCGACCCGGTCTACAACTTCGGCACCGTGCTGTCGGGCAAGATGGTGACGCACACGTTCAAGTTCAGGAACGTGGGCAAAGAAAATCTGATCATCGGCAACCCCAGCACGTCGTGCGGATGTACTGCCGCGAAGCCGACCAGGAAAAACCTGGCGCCCGGCCAGCAAGGCGCCGTCACGGTCAATTTCGACACGCGCTTCGAGAAAGGTCACCAGGTACGTACCGTCACGATACCGACCAACGACCCGGCCCATTCGCAGGCCGTGATGAGCCTTGAGGGTGACATAAAGCAGCAGGTCGCGGTGACACCGTCGACGCTCGATTTCGGGAAAATCAGGCACAAGAGCGAGGTCACCAAAGAGGTCACGATAACCGACGCCACCGGCCGCAAGGGCTTCAAGGTCGGAGCGGTCACGCACGCAGACCCGGCAATAAAGGTCGTGAAGGAACCGCGCAAGGACGGCAAGCCGGGGGCAGTGCTGACGGTCACGGTGCCGGGCACGATGCCGGTGGGGCAGTTCGACGACACTATCAAGGTGGCAACCAACCGGGTGCCGGTTCAGATAGGCGTGTTTGGAACAGTCGAAGGCAATCTGAACGTCTCGCCGGCTCAGGTCTCATTCGGAATAGTTCAGCCGGGGCAGGGCGCGACCCGGTTCATGCGGCTGACGAACAACGGTTCCCGCCCGCTCAGGATTCTTGGCATCTCAAGCAGCAACGCGACGGTCAGCGCCTCTGCGCAACCGATCAAGCCGGGCAGGCAGTTCAAAATAGCGGTCCAGCTGAGCAAGAGCGCGCATCAGGGGCAGGTGCGCGGCGAGCTCACGATAAAGACGGATGACCCGACGCAGAGCAGTCTGAAAGTCCCGTTTTACGGGATAATTGGTCAATTCAAGACCTGACAGACGTCCCAAGCGCGCATACGGGCACGCATTGCCGCCTTTTCTACGGCTTGTCTCGCTGGGAACTGCCCACTTATATTCAAGGTCAGGGGCAGACTTGTGGACAGTCCGGATGAAAAATCCGGCCCGAGAATAAACTGAGGGCGTCGATGGCCCGGCGCAGCGTCAATCCTTTCAAAATAGTTCGGGACTTCGCGGTTGGTTTCGCGGTTCGGCTGCTTACCAAGCAGCTGAAAAGTTACGCGCTGCATATCCCGAACGATATGGCGAAGCTCAAGCGTCATATTCGCAAGGGCGACGTCATCCTGGTCGAAGGAAACGAACGAATCAGCGAGTGCATCAAGTATCTCACGCAGAGTTCGTGGTCGCACTCGGCCCTCTACGTGGGAAACGAGCCACTCAAGCGCGAGCCGTCGCGACGGCAGGAATATGTCGAGCAGTTTGGCGAGGACGCGGAGTTCCTGCTGGTCGAGGCGCTGGTGGAAAGCGGAGTTATCCTGGCGCCGCTGAGCAAATATCGCGAGTTCAATATCCGGGTGTGCCGGCCTTATAATTTGTCGACGGCGGACGTGCACGAAGTGCTTGACGAGGCGTTGCGTCATGTGGGCGACACCTACGACCTCAAGAACGCCTTCGATCTTCTTCGCTATTTTCTGCCGGTCTCTCTTGTGCCACGACGGTTTCGGCGTCAGGCTCTGCATCTTGGAAGCGGAGATGCAACGCGCGTGATATGTTCGAGCCTGATAGCGGAGTCGTTCGACCGCGTGGGTTTCCCGGTTGCTCCGAGCTTTGTCGAGCCGCCCGATACAAGTGGCTCGGGGAGCGTGCTGGAGCGCTTTTTCGGGCGCGCGGACGCGAGCAGTTACGGGGTGATGAAGCGTGTGCCGCCGAGCCTGATAACTCCGCGGGATTTCGACGTTTCGCCATACTTCGAAATAGTCAAGTTCAACATTATCGAAAGCCTCAGGTTCGATTACCGCAAGATACTCTGGGCCGAGGAAATGCAGGGCGCGGTTCCAGCCAAACGTGAGGCCTAGAAAATCATCATACGGAGATCACTTCATTGACGGGCGAACAAGAGCAAAGAAGCGACCGGCGTCAGATGCTCGAAAAGGCGATTGCAAAGATTCTGCATCGCCATTGCAACTTCGGCTGGGCTAACTACTACATTCCGAGCGAGAAATTTCCGAGCCTTATCGAGGAACTACTCGAGCTACTGAGCCCGGGCGGAGAGGCCGGGCATGAGGAAATCGTCCAGTTCATGCTCGGGACGCAGCGACTCTCGTCGATTCAGGAACGCGTCGCCAGGCTTGAGGAAGAGTTTATCGTTCATCGGCGCACGCGCGAATAGGACCTTGGGCTGTTTCCGCAAGGGTCGAGACTCAGCCCCCGGATGACAGGCTTCCGCCGGGCTTGGTCGCCGGGATGTCGCCGGCGCCCTCGAAAATATCGGGAATCTCCACGTCGGCACGCCGCGCCAGCTTTGCGGCAATCTCGATAAAATCTTCTTTCGAAAAACCCGCGCAGGTTTTGACGATCGTGTGCTTTCCGTCAATCAGGAAGAGCGTGGGCACTGTCGTTACGCCGTAGGCTTCAGAGACCTTGTACGGCGGCTCATCGAGCAGGATCGTCATGCTGTCGAGCCCCTTGGCCGTGGCGAACAGCATGGTTTCGTCCTCATGGTCGCGGCTTACACCCCAGATACGGGCGCGAGGCGATTTTATTGCCCGCGCCATCGCACCTACGAACGGCATCGCGAACTGACATGTCTCGCCTCCGCGATGGTAGAAGACCAACAGCAGAAGGTCATCGCCACCAATCTCATCCAACCAGCGTTCATCGCCTTCGAGGTCGGTCAGGGTGAATGAAGGCGCCACCGCACCGGGCTGAAGCTCGCTCATATCTCAATCGCTACCCTGCGATTGAGGGCTCTGCAATACACCCCGCGGCCTTCATTTCACTGACCGTAGCGGCCTCGGCTGGCGCTTTATCAGGAACGCCGGATCGATCGTCGCGAATCTTCTAATGCATGTTGAATCCGCCGCATACCGAAACCGATTGACCGGTCGCGGCGCCGCTTGCCTCGCTCGCGAAATAAACCGCCAGTTCCGCGATTTCCTCCGGTTCGACGATCCGTTTAATCGCGCCGCCCTGCACCGCGCGAGAGTTGTAGTCGTCGAGAGACATCCCGAAGCCTTCGGCGATTTTGCCCACACCGGTCTGGCTTATCGTCCATCCTGCGCGGGTCGGCCCGGGGCAGATGACGTTGCATGTAATTCCGTACTCCCCGCATTCGAGCGCGAGTGTGCGGCTGAATCCGATCACGCCGTGTTTCGCCGCGGCGTAGGCGCCAAGGCGCGGCACTCCCTGCAAGCCGGCGACCGAGGCGATATTCACGATCCGTCCGTAGCCTCGTTCGACCATGTGCGGCAGCAGCGCTTTGGTCACATACCAGGTGCCGGGCAGATTCAGCGCGATATAGTCAAACCAGCAGTGGTCGTCCATCTCAAGGATGGTTCTATAGTCGGCGAGGTCGCCGCCGCCCGCGTTGTTGACCAGAATATCAACGTGACCGAAGTGCGCGAGCGTGGCATCTACCGTCGCGACACACTGTTCCTTGACCGTAACGTCGGCCTGCCGCGTGAAGCATCGCCGCCCGAGTCGCTCGACCTCGCGCGCGACGTTTTGAAGATCGCTCGCAGTGCGCGCGCATATCGCCACGTCCGCGCCCTCGGCCGCATAGGCAAGGGCCGTTGCCCGCCCGATTCCTTTTCCGCCTCCGGTAATAAGCGCAACCCTGTCCAGCAAGCGCATCCTGATATTCACCTCCGTGCCGAATTCAACTGGAATTACCCGCCGACCGATACTACAAAGTTCCTTGTGGCCGCTACAGAGCGACGCTTGTATGTGCCGCGCGCCCACGGAGTTTTCCGCAACCGAATCAGAAATCGAAGGAGGGAGCCGCGTGGATACGCTTCAGGCGATAATGACCCGCAAGGTGCAGCGCGCCTTTTCGGATAAGCTGGTCGAAACTGAAAAGTTAACCCAAATCGTGGACGCCGGACGCCATGCGATGAGCGCGCGGAACATGCAGCCGTGGCAGTTCATCGTGATTCGCGA
>JBJKQX010000402.1:0-2703 GCA_046704965.1 Binataceae bacterium (SeqCode) | reverse complement strand
GGTCAAGGGAGCCACGCTTATCGGAAACGGCCCCGACGTGCTGACGCGGGTTGCAATGGTGGCCAACGACCTGAAGCTCGATTCGGGTGTAGGGACCTGCGGCAAGGATGGGCAGTCGGTGCCGGTTGGCGTGGGACTTCCAACCATCCGAGTCGACGGAATCACGGTCGGCGGTACACGCGCCTAGCGACTGGTCGGGAAGGGAAAGCAGTATGGCGGAATTGGACTTGAAGCTTGCCGAGTGGGTGCTCGAAGAGGCGAAGAAGCGGGGCGCAACCGCGGTCGAAGTCTTGATGATCAGTGCGGAATCTATCTCGGCTCGGGTCCGGCTCGGCGAGGTTGAAAAGCTTCAGAGCTCGCGTGAGCGCAGGCTCGGGCTTCGCGCGTTCTTCGATCATTGCTCGGCCAATTCCTCGACCGCCGAGATAGAGCGCGACTCGCTGGCCGAGTTTGTCGCCCAGACCGTTGACCTTGCGCGGCTCACGGCGTCGGACCCGTGGTCGGGCCTTCCTGATCCCGCGCTTCATCCCGCTTCGGTTCCAGACCTGCGGCTGGCCGACGAGGCGCACGGCGTTATCGAAACGTCGAAGGCTCTGGAACTCGCGCGCAGCACGGAATATGCGGCGCTCAAGTCCGATCCGCGTATCAAGAACTCCGAGGGTGCCGAGTTCGATTCGGGACGCTACCGTGTAATGTTCGCCAACAGCCAAGGCTTCTCCGGTGAGTACTCGGGCACGTCCTACAGTCTCTCCGCGATGCCGATAGCGCAGGACGAAAGCGGGATGCAGGTCGGCCACTGGTACACGGCCAACCGGATGTTCGACAAACTTGAAGCGGCGGAATCGATCGGCGCGACCGCTGCTCAGCGCGCACTCAGGAGACTCGGCGCGCGGAAGATAAAGACCATCAGTGCTCCGGTGGTGTTCGATCCCGACATGGCCGCCGGGCTGATTCGCTCGATGGCGGGCGCCGCTTCAGGCACGTCGCTTTACAAGGGCGCGTCGTTCCTGGTCGACAGGCTCGGTCAACAGGTCGCCGCGACCAACGTGACGATCGTTGACGACGGCACGATGCTCTCGGGCGTGGGTTCCAAGCCGTTTGACGGCGAAGGTCTGGCGACCAATCGCAAGAATCTGGTCGACAAGGGCATCCTCAAGACCTATCTGCTCGACAGCTACTCGGCCCGCCGTCTGGGTCTCCAGCCTACTGGCAACGCGTCCCGCTCGGTCGGGAACTCGCCGGGGGTCAGCTCTACGAATCTGTATCTTGAACCGGGTCCTTACACTCCCGAGCAGATAATCGGTTCGGTCAAGCAGGGGCTCTACCTGACTGAGTTGATCGGCTTCGGCGTCAACATGGTCACCGGCGACTACTCGCGCGGTGCTTCGGGAATCTGGATCGAGGACGGGCAGCTCGCCTATCCGGTGCAGGAAATCACGATCGCAGGCAACCTGAATGAGATGTTCAAGTCGATCGAGATGATCGGAAACGATCTCAACTGGCGTTCGTCGGTCGTCGCGCCAACGATCAAAATTGGCGAGATGACGATCGCGGGCGGCTGAGCTGACCGCCCGCGCTGCCGACTTCACTCCGCCATAACGCACGATCGTGCGCCAAGCGGGTGAAAATGAACGTCTCTCGTAGCCGTTAGCCGGTCGGGTCTTCCAGGAAGGGCGAGAATTATTTCGGAGAGGCCAACATCCTGGGTAAATCATACGACACTGGCTATGAGCCAATCCGCGACGCCGGTCACAACATAATCGGCATTTACTATGTTGGTTATTTAAAGAATTAGCGGCAGCTTTGCGCTGACGACGACTCCTCCGGTGCTTTTTCGGGGGATGACGCCGGCGTTCGTTCGCGGATCCGACCTGGGACAGGAATCAATCGTGACACTTGCACAAAGGCTCGCCTCGGCTCTATAAGCGACCTTACGGAACAGACGGCCGAAACCTAAATTCCCGCTAATCCAATTGGGGCACAGCCGCCAAAAGGAAGCCACGAATGGACGATAAACCCGAATGGGCAAGAGACAGCGGCATCCAAAAGATGGCGAATCTAAAACCGGAGTTGTTTCAGAAATTCGCCGACTTCGAGCGCGCGGTTTACGAGCCCGGCAAGCTCTCAACGAAATTCAAGGAGTTGATCGCCGTCGGCGTGACCCATGTTACCCAGTGTAACGCCTGCATTGCCTACCATACGAAAAAAGCGATGAGGAAATAGTGGAAGCCGTGTTCGTTGCGATGGAGTTGCTTGCGGGTTCGGCGGTCGGGCATTTCCCGACTGCCGCCGAAACTATGAACGGGCATCACCGGCACTGACGCGGGGAAAGCGATCTTCGCGTTTGTGCGCTCTCGTACGGATCGCAGCGAGCCTCAAGTGCCACTCAATCCTTGCTGAACAGCGAACGGATGAGGCGGATCAGGTAGCGCCAGAAATTTATCAGGATACCCTGACGCGCGACCTCACCGACCGCATGAGCTTTGAGTTCTGCTTCCGCGCCCGCGAAGAATTGCCCGAGCATCATCTTCGACGCGCTGTCGATCATCCGCTGCCCGACCTGCATCAGCGGACCGCCTATCTGAACGTCGCCAGCGTAGCGGACTATCGTCTGGTTGCCGTCTTTCGCTTCCAGGTCGAGAGTGCCCGAGCCGCGCACGTAGCCCTGCTTGCCCTTGCCGTCGCCGCGCAACTTGTAATGCT
>JBJKQX010000401.1:0-3191 GCA_046704965.1 Binataceae bacterium (SeqCode) | reverse complement strand
TCCATCTGACGCGCGCGATCGACCTCTTTTTGGGTCGGCGAGTATACCTCGTTGGCAATCTCGATCTGGCTCGGATGGATAGCCCACTTGCCGACGAAGCCCAGGATACTGGAGCGGGTCGCTTCCTGACGGTATCCGTCGGAATTGCGGAAGTCGGCATAGGGGCCGTCAACCGCCTCGATTCCGGCGGCGCGGGCCGCAACAACAATCTTGTTGCGCGCGTAATGCCAGAGGTCTCCCGGATATGCGCCCGCGAGTCCTCCGACCGCGCTCAGCCTGACGCCCTGCGAGGCGGAGAAATCGCCGGGCCCGAAGATTAGAGCCTCGAGGCGCGGCGACGAGAGCGCGATTTCCTCGGCATTGATTAGAGCCTCGACCTCTTCGATAAGGCATTCGAGCGCGATTTTGCGCGTGCGTTTGAGCTTGGTCTCCATTTGAGTGAGGAGAGTATCGACCCACCATACGTCGCGCGCGGCCTTGACCTTGGGGATGATGATCAGGTCGAGATGCTCGCCGGCCTTTTCGACAATCTCGATTATGTCCTCGTAGGCGTACTCGGTTTCGATATTGTTGATCCGGACCGCGCGTGTCTTCTTGCCCCAGTCGAGAGTGCGAAGCGCTTCGGCCACCTTGCCGCGCGCTGCGCGCTTTTCCTTGGGCGCGACAGAATCCTCAAGGTCGAGAAACACCAGGTCGGCGGCGCTTGCGGCCGCCTTTTCCATCATCCGTTCGTTGCTGCCGGGAGTTGAAAGTTCGGAACGCCGAAGTCGCATGTGACTATTCTCCTTTGTCGTGGTGATGACTGGCTGTCGCGCTTGAGGATGGTGCCGCGTCGGATTCGGCATGGCGATGAACCACGCCCGCGTCCGCAAGCGAGTCTATTTCGCCGCTGCCGAAACCAAGCTCGGACAAAACCTGGACGGTGTTTTCGCCGAGCAGCGGCGCGCGATTGCGCACACCCGCCGGAGTCGCGCTCATCCTGATGGGCGAACTCGCTATCGCAACCTTGCGCTCGATGCCGGGGTGATCGATCGGCACGATCATCCCGCGTTTCGCCGGATGAGGGTCCTCAAAAATGTCCTTTACCGTGTTGACCGGACCGCACGGCACCTTGCCGCCGAGCGCCGCGATTATCTCGCGCTTGGTACGCACGCTGGTCCATCCGCGCAGGATGTCGCGGACTTCTTCGGCGCGGCGTACGCGTTTTGGGTTCGTCGCGTAGTTCGGATCGTCACCCAGTTCGGGCCTTCCGATCGCCTCGCACAGGATTTTCCAGTGATTGTCGCCCGGCGCGGCTATCGCGACCCATCCGTCAGCCGCCTCGAACACGTCGAACGGGCACAGATGCGAGACGCCGTTGCCTTCGGGCTCGGGAATGTCGTTGTGATACGAGTACTGGTAGACGATTCGTTCGCACAGCGCGAGCACCCCGTCGTACATCGCGACGTCGACGAACTGCCCCTCGCCCGTCCGTTCGGCATGTCTTACCGCCGCGAGCACGCCCAGCGCCAGAAACATCGCGGGTACGATGTCGCCAGCGCCTGCACCAACCTTGGTGGGCCGTTTCGGATCGGGCCCCGTGATACCCAGCAGACCGCCCATCGCCTGCGCGACCACGTCGAAGGCGGGCCAGTTGGCGTAGGGACTTTCGCCGCTTCGCGGATCGCCGAAGCCACGCACGCACGCGTAGACGAGGCGCGGATTGACCTCGCGAAGAGCCTCATACGAGAGGCCGAGTCTGTCGATCACGCCCGCGCGGAAATTCTCGACCACCACGTCGGCGGCGCGCACCATGCGCTTTACGATCTCGCGGCCTTCTTCGCGCTTCAGGTCGACCGCGATGGAGCGCTTGTTGCGGTTCACGCTTTGAAAATAGGGGCCGAAGGCACGCATATGGTCGTCTGCCGGGTAGGGCCCGACCTTGCGCGTCATGTCACCCGTGAGCGCTTCGACCTTGATAACGTCCGCGCCCAGGTCGGCGAGGATCATCGTGCAATACGGACCGGCAAGCGCCTGCGTAAGGTCGATCACCTTGAGTCCGCTGAGCGCGCCTGACATTTGTGCGGGGCTCACGCCGACTCCCTTGCGTCGCGCCGTTTCACGAGTACCCGGCGCTCGCCCTCGAACACGGTTTCGTCGCGCTGATTCAGCCCCCAGTGGCGAAACGTTATTTCGCCCGCGTCGGGCCGCCCGGAGTCTCGCTTGTCGATTACTTCGGTGAACGCGTACAGGGTGTCGCCGTGCAGGACGGGGGTTTTGAAGCGCAC
The DNA here is from genome assembly GCA_046704965.1 of Binataceae bacterium (SeqCode). Lineage (GTDB taxonomy): Bacteria > Desulfobacterota > Binatia > Binatales > Binataceae > DTIX01. The sequence goes on along the minus strand of JBJKQX010000401.1, from coordinate 924 downwards.
CTTGTTGAGGCCCAGTTCCTCGAGCGCATTTTCGCCCGTGTCCTGCATCGCAAGCCCGAGCACCAGCGATGCGGTGATGCCACCAAAGGTTATGCGATGCTTGAAGGGTGAGCGCTCCATCTGATGCTCGTTGAAATGGCCCTGCGCAGTGTTCATGACGAGGTTGGTGATGAGTACGTTGTCTATCTCGCCGACGGTCTTGCCGCGCGCGTGCTCGTATACGTCGCCGACCTTGAAATCCTCGAAGTAATTGGTGTTCCCGGTGAGTGCCTGAGGCTCGGGTTTCATCGTTTGCCTCCACGCCCGGGCCGTCCGAGCAGATTGTCCGAGATGATGCGGAGTTGAATTTCGGAGGTACCCTCGAAAATCTTGGTCAGACGCGCGTCGCGCCAGTAGCGTTCGAGCGGAAAGTCCTTGGTATATCCGTAGCCACCGTGGATTTGCAGTGCCTGGCTGGTGACGCGTTCGGCCATCTCGCTCGCGAACCACTTCACCATCGCGGCTTCCTTGTCGCATCGGCGCTTGCTGTCGGCCTCGGTGGCAACGTGATACATCAACTGGCGCGCGGCCTCTATTTCGGTTGCCATCTCCGCCAGCTTGAACCGTATCGCCTGAAACTCACCGATCGGACGGCCGAACTGCACGCGGTTCTGCGCGTAAGCGAGCGAGTCCTCAAGGCCGCCGCGGGCAAGCCCGATCGCGCGTGCCGCGGTATGCACGCGCGCTACTTCGAGACCGCTCATCGCGCTGCGAAATCCGCTTCCCTTGCCACCCAGCATCGCTGACGCCGGCAGTCGCAGGCCGTCGAAGTGCAGCTCCCAGGTCTTCCATCCGAAGTAGCCGATCTTGCGAATCGGTGTGCCGGTCAGTCCGGGCGGAAACTTGCCGCGTTCCTTCAGTATCAGGAACCGGGTTATCCCGGCC
>JBJKQX010000400.1:0-4929 GCA_046704965.1 Binataceae bacterium (SeqCode) | reverse complement strand
GTCCTGACAATGGCACTGGTCGTTCGGGAATTCAGGGCGGCGGGCTATCGATCGCTGACGCCTTTTCTGGCCTTCAGTTCCTGCAACAGCGAGTCGATCTTCTGCTCGCGCTCAAGGGCATGGAAGCGACTGTCGACGTCGTCGCCCAGCAGTTCATGCTCCGCTCTCGCCAATGTTTCCTCGCGGGTGACCTTGGAGCGCATGCGCTCGAAGGTCCCGCCCTGGTCGTACGGAACGCGCTGGGCATTCGCCGCGCGATGAGCTGCGCGTGCGCGACGATGCTGCACGATCAGCAGGTCGGCCTTCGCGCGCGCCTCGGCCAGCTTCATATCAAGCCGCTTGAGGGCCGACTTGAGTGCATCCACCTGCGCGGCCTGATCGGTCATTTGCTGTTCGAAGCTTTGCGCAAGCTGCTCGAAGCTAACTGCGCGACCGAGCGCGACTCGCGCCAGCTGCTCGTCCTTCTTTTCGACCGCAAGCTCCGCCTTGCGCATCCATTCGGCGTGCTTGTCTACATTCTCCTTGTGCTTTTTCTGAAGCAGGTGCAGGTCGGCCAGTGCGATCGCCACCTGCGTCTTCACCTGCATGAACTGATTCTCCATGTCGAGGGTGACCTGCTTGAGCATCTTTTCGGGGTTCTCGGCCTTGTCTACCAGGTCGTTTAGATTGGCCCGAACCAGAGTTGCTACCCGTTCCAGTAGTGCCATGATTAACTCCCTGTGCGCCGCGCCGCCCGATCTCACTCGATCGGACAGCGCGGGTATCAATCTGTTACTTGCCGCCGGCAGCGGGCGGTATCTGTCCGCCGCTTTGGCTGCCGTCTCCCGATTGGTTCGAGTCGCCGCCGATCGATTTGATCTTCCCGAACAGATCCGACATCTGCATCCCGGACAGCGCCTCGAACAGCGCCGGCACCTGCGCCGCCATCTGCGTGATATCGCCGGTCACCTTGTTCATCCCGGCCGCATTGCCGTCGCCGGTTGACACCACGGTAATCCGATCGATCTTCGACAGCGGGCTCGCCAGCGCATTGACCAACTCGGGCAGCGCGGTGATCAGCCTGTCCACCACGGCCGCCTGGTTATACTCCTTGTAAGCCTCCGCCTTCTCGTTCATCGCGCGCGCTTCGGCCTCGCCTTTCTTGAAGATGACTTCCGCTTCCGCATCGCCCTGGGCACGGATTGCGGCGGCCTGGCCCTCGGCTTCGACACTGGCGCGCGCACGTTCCGCCTCGGCGAGCGTTTCGATACGCTGACGCTCCACCTCGGCTTCCTTCAGGACGGTCGCGATCAGTTCGTTGCTGCGGCGTTTGATCTCCGCCTCTTCCACCTTGATTTGTTGTTCCCTTTCGACCTGTTTGACCTTGACCGCCTCGATTGTCAGCTGCTGCTGCATCACCGCGGTCTGAATGTCGTAGGACTTGTCTGCCTGCGCCTGCTGGCGTTTGATCATCTCCTGGTAAGAGGCCTTTTTGATCTCGAGGTCACGCTGCGCTTCCGCCTGATTTGCAAGCGAGGCGGTTTCCGCCGCTACTCGTTCCTGGTCGGCCTGCGCCTTGGCCGTCGCCGACTCCCGCAATGCGATCGCGTGCCTGATCGCGGTGTCACGCTCGGCGTCGATCGTTGCGACTTCGGCGTCGCGCTTGATCCGGGCGATGTCCGGGCGACCCATGTTGGTGATGTACTCGTTCTTGTCGCGGACCTCTTTGATCGTAAACGAAATGACTTCCAGGCCCATCTTGTTCATGTCGTCGGCGCAGGTGGAGCGCATCCGATCGGCAACCATCTCCGGTTGCTTCACGATCTCTTCAACCGTCAATTGGCCGATGATTCCACGCAGATGGCCCTCCATCACGAGCCTGATGAGCGCCTCGCGAGCGTCCGCGGCCTTGGTCAAAAACTGCTCGGCGGCAGTCAGAATCGATTCGGGATCCGATTTGACCTTGATTTGCGCGACGGCCTCCACCGTCACCGCGACGCCCTGCCGGGTGTAGAGGTCCTGTTGCGGCGCCACGTCGAACGACATCAGTTCCAGCGACAGTTCGTGGCAAGTCTCGATCATGGGCAGAATTACGGTGCCACGCCCCTTGATGACGCGAGTGCCACGAAAGCCGTACACGACCATCGCTTCATGCGGACCGGCCTTGCGGTAGAGATTGGCGAACATCGACATCAGCACAAAGGTCGCCGCAATCACGATACCGGCGATTACCCAGACTCCAAGCGGTAAACCCATAGGATTTCTTCTAACCCCCCTAAGCTGGCAGACAGTTATTGGTGATCACTTCATTTCCATCGCGCGCACGCCAAAAGCCCCCGACGTGCGCGATTCTCCACGTGCGTTATTTGGCCCCCGAGTCCTTGGCACTGGGAAAGTCATCGTCTTCCCACCTGCGGACGTACGCGATTCCGTGCTCGTAGCGCGTGATGACAACCTCGGTGCCGCGCGGCAGCGGCTCGTTGTTCTCGCTTCGCACGCCGCATGTATTCCTTGTGCCGGCCATCGAGAAAACCATTTCCCCCGTGCCTCCGCCGCGTACAGGACTGATAATCTTTCCGAGCAGGCCGATACGGTCGTAGTCTGCCGGGTCGAGCGGGCGCTCATTCTTGAGCAGCAATTTGACCACGAACCAGAAAACGATCGCCGCTCCGACCAGGCCCGCCAGCGTCGCGCTCACCACGATCGCCGCGACCACCATCGTCGAGTAAAGCGTCAGCAGGTAACCCACGCCGCCGAACCAGGTGAGGAATGCGGGCATGGTCGCGAAGTTGAAGAACGGCATACTGTCACCCGCGGCGACGCCGGCGCGTAGATGCGCTCCGCCGACATGAGGTGCGCGAGGGATGCCCGTGTGAAATCGCGGCAGGCGGATATGCAAAGGGAGATGCGGCAGACGCAGGCCGCTGCCAAGGAACGACAGGGCGGTCAGCGCCACGCCAACCATGAAACAGATCAGATAGAACGTTGCCCACGTCATAACAGTTAACCCCCCGATTTTCGACGTGCCGCGCTGTGCGACCTCGATGTGCCCAGGTTGGGCTTCAGGACTTCGGCCAGACGTTCCACCAGCTCCGGTGCTTCCAGAATAGCGCCGAGCAGCAGTACACATTTGCGCGGGTCAGGATGCTTTGCCACCTCGAGCAGGGCATGACTCAGCTCCGGATCGCGCGCGAACTGCTCCGCACCATTTATCAACCACAGGTCAAGCCTATCCTGAAGCGCCCGCAGGTCACTGGTCAGTTCCGGGTGATAGCCCTCGGGATCATCCACCAGGTATCCGGGATGCACCCGGAAGAACCGTGCCAGCAGCATGCGCGTCGAGTTTGTCAGATGAGGTCGTTTGCCGCTTTCGAGCTGTGACAGGTACGACTGGCTGATGCCGCGGCCCAGTTCCTTGCGGATCGCGCGAACCGTCTCGGGCTGGGTCATCTCGCGATCGATGCCGCGCAAGGTGCCTTCGACGAGGCGGAGGTAGCGAAGTTTTTCGCCGAGTTTCATGCCGATGGTCCGTCGCAATGAGAGCGAGTCGTCATCCTGTCGCCTGACAGTTTCATCGCAATTCGTAATTATTCTATTGCAATCTGCAATGCAAGACGTGCGCAGCCTTGTGCCACCGAAAGGTTCCCCAAGATCGAAAGTTCGACCTCCCCGGCTGGGGAGAGGGCCAGCACCGTTCAGGTTGATGGCCTGATTGGGCGGCCGCGCCGGAGTTGGCGGTTGCCACGCTCCCGAGGATCATTGCATGATGATTCGCCGCAAGCCGGCCGGCGGACTTCGTTCCTGAAGGCAACGAGCGCGGGCAGGAAGAGTAATTGGGTTGGAATGGCGATGGTGTCCGTCATAGTCCCGGTTTACAACGGAGAGGCAACTCTGGCGCGGGCGCTCGAAAGCGCTCTCGCGCAGGAGTTTTCGGGAGACGTGGAAGTGATCGTCGTCAACGACGGTTCGACCGACGACACCGCGAAGGTCCTGGAGCGTTTTCGGGGGCGGATCACCGTTGTGACACAGCATAACCGTGGTCTAAGCGGCGCTCGCAACGCGGGTGTCCGGGTGGCTCGTGGCACCTACCTGGCTTTCCTCGACGCTGACGATTTGTGGCTGCCCAAACACCTTGCCGAATCGGTTGCCGCGCTGGAGGCCAACGATCGTGCCGTGGTGGCCTATTCGGAAGCCGTCCTTATGCACGCCGATGGGACAAGACTTGAGGGGTCGTTTATCGCGGACGAATTTGCCCATGCCCCGTCGATGGCGGATTTGCTGACGCGGTGGTGGCCGATTCTGCCAAGCACCGTCGTGATGCGACGCTCTATCTTCGACGCTTGCGAAGGCTTCTGTACAAGCTTCCGTCGCGCCTACGAAGACCTGGATTTTTGGCTGCGCGCGCGTGAACAGGGCGAATTCGAGTATATTGCCGAGCCGACGGTCAGATATCGGATCACACCGATAGCCGAGCGAATGCACAAGTACGAGAATGACTATTTGATCTTCGCGCGCCGGGTGCGCGAACGGTACGGCCGACAGGCCAGGGCTCTGCTGAAGTCCACGCGCCACGCGTATGTGAACGCGTTTGGATACCGTGGCCTGACTGCCATGCGCGACGGCGACCTCGTCGCCGCCCGGCGGGCATTCGCTCACGCGCTGCGCTATGAACCGTTCAATCGCAGGAACGCGATGCGGTTTCTGCGCTGCTATCTGCCTCGTCCCGTGGCTCAAGTACTCACCGGCCGCACGCGCACGCGCCAAACCTCAGAGGATTGCGAGGACCGGACCCAAACGAGCACTGCAGGACACTGATTTTCCGATCCTCGCCGGAGTATCGCGCCCGCCTGAGTCAGACGTTGATCGGGTTTGCCCGATTGGCTACGATGGCGCGCTTGGTGGAAGGAATGTCTGAAGCAAGTCTGCCCGATTTCATCGGTGTCGGTCCGC
>JBJKQX010000399.1:0-13332 GCA_046704965.1 Binataceae bacterium (SeqCode) | reverse complement strand
GAACGACGAGCCCTTTCTGAACGCGTCTGACTACATGGCGAACAAGATCCCCGATGCGCGCAAGGTCGTGATTCCCGACGCCGGTCATGCTTCCAACATCGACCAGCCGGAAATCTTCAATCGCGCGGTGCTCGACTTTGTCAATACGATTGGCTAGCGCGATGGTCAGTTGCGCACTCGCATCGAACGAGATCGATTGGACCGATCCCGTCTGATTTGTTCGGCCCAGTCATCCCCTCCGGCCCGCCAGTACACCCTTCAGAGCAAGGCGTCGTAACGCCTCTAACGGCGTCAATGTGATTCCATCAGCAACACAATGCAGGTTCGATCCGGTGATTGGCGAAGCTTAAGGAAGGCACAATGATTGCTTATATTCGGGCTGCTTGGGTCATCAGCGAAGAGTTGGGGTTCGTCCAAAATGGGGTTTTCGGCTCATATTTTTCAGCCGCTTGCACGCTCGGCGATTCGCGATTTCGGGACAGCGACCTTGAACCGGCCATGACGCGCCGCTTTTGATTCGCGTCCATTGGCGATTGTTAACTCCGGGGCAGGAGACAGACGGATGCAAGACAAATCAATCCACCAACAGCTTGCGGAGAAACTCGAGATTGGCGGGCGAAAGTCCGTACTGGTTCCGCAAATTCTCGAAAAGCTGCTTGATGAAGCCGAGGCCAGATTGCTGCTGGCCGCCTCTCCTCCGGCCACGGTTGAGGAACTCAGCGCAAAAAGCGGACTCGATACCGGAACGGTCGAAGCGTTGATCGATCCACTTTTCAAAAAGGGCGTCCTGTTCAAGTCCAAAAAACCGGACGGCACCCGTTACTACCGCGTGCGCCAGGTGCTGCAGATGCACGATTCGACCGCGGTCATGAACAATCCGCCGCCCGGGATGCTCGAACTGTGGAAGGAATACACGCGCACCGAGTGGGGCGAGGAGATCGCAGTTTTTCAGTCCCCGGTGCTCCGGGTTATTCCCATCAACGTCAGTATCGAGCCCAATTCCCAGGTTCTCGCCTCCGATGACGTCATCAACCTGCTGAACGAGGCTCACAATATCGCGGTCACCAAGTGCTCCTGCCGCGCTATCGACGGCGCCTGCGGACAACCGGTGGAAGTATGCATGCAGCTCGATAAGGCGGCCGACTACGCGATCGAGCGCGGCACCGGCCGCAAGCTGACCCATCAGGAAGCGCTTGAGATGCTCGACATGTGCGAGGACCAGGGCCTTGTGCATGTCGTGGAAAACAAGCAGGGCGTCGGCCATGTAATCTGTAACTGCTGCCACGACTGCTGCATCAACTGGACATCCGTGAGAACCGGGGTCGGGAAATTCGCTTCACCCAGCCGCTTCAAGGCGACGGTCGATTTCGATGCATGCAACGGATGCGAGGAGTGCGTCGACCGATGCATTTTCGATGCGCTCGCACTGACGGACGATCTGACTGCTGTCGCGGTCGATGAGCAGAAGTGCATGGGATGCGGCGTTTGCCGGCCGGCCTGTATGCTCGACGCGATAAGCCTGGAGGTGGTCAGGCCCGAGGGATTCGTTCCCGCCTGAGCGGGCGGGACCTTTGACGCGATCGCCCCACGGCCCCGAGCGCCATGCACGAACTGCAGATCACGGAGCGGATTCTCGATATCGTTCTCAAGCACGCCGGCGCCAACGATGTCAGCAAGGTCGCCCGCATTCACCTGAGAATCGGCGCGCTTTCGGACCTCGAGGACGAGTGGATCCAGCATTATTTCAACTACCTGAGCCGCGGGACCGTAGCTGAGGACGCGCAACTCGCAATCAAGCATGCCCCGGCCGTCCTGCGCTGCCGCTCGTGTGGCGCATCCTTCGACGCCACGCGCGAGGAGTTGGCGAAAGTCAACTGCCCCGAGTGCGAAGACACCGACCTGGAACTGGTGTCCGGGCGCGAGTACCTGATCGAGAACATGGAGGTTGTATGAGCAACGCCGTCAGGCTGATCGAGATCAAGGAAGAGATCCACGCCGACAACGAACGCGTCGCGCAAAACCTCCGGTCCCATCTCGCGGAAAAGAAAACCTTCCTCCTGAACGTCATGTCTTCGCCCGGCTCGGGCAAGACGCAAACTATTTTGAGAACCATAGAGACGCTGCGCGATCGCCTGCGTTTCGGGGTGCTTGAAGCCGATATCGATTCGGCGGTCGACGCGGAGTTGATAGCCGCTCGTGGTATCAGCGCGGTGCAGCTAAGGACCGGAGGATTCTGTCATCTCGACGCTGCGATGGTGACGAAGGGTCTTGAAGCGATGAACCTCGACGCGCTGGACGTCGTGCTGGTCGAGAACATCGGAAATCTCGTATGCCCGGCCGAGTTCGACACAGGCGCATTGAGAAATGTCACGATCCTGAGCGTGCCGGAAGGCGACGACAAGCCGCTCAAGTATCCGCTCATGTTCAGCGTGAGCGACGTCCTGCTGGTCAACAAGATCGATTACCTGGAAGTTTCGGATTTCGACCTGAAGGCGATGCGCGAGCGGGTCCTGCGCCTCAACCCGCGCATCCGGATTTTCGAGATTTCGGCCAGGACCGGTCAGGGCTTCGACCGATGGGCCGAGTGGCTGAATTCCGAAGTGAGCACCTTCATAGGGCCGAACCCAGAGAGCCTGGAGCCGATGGTTGGGAAGTTCACGTCCATTTCACGCTGCTAGACACGCCGGCCGGCAATCGAAGCGAATCGTAGACCCGTGAAGCAGCGCCTCGCTGCGACTGAGTCGGAACGCGCCCGAAATACCGGGCAATTCCGGGCGCGTCCGTAGTCCAATCGCGATTCCGAGGCGAAACCATCCCCGTGTCAGGGTGCCCGTTCGGCCAAACCCGAGATGCGCGTCAATACTTCCCGAGGCGTCCGCTCAGCTCACCAACCTTGAGCTCGCCCTCGCGCGTATGACCCCCAATTTCGAGGAACTTTTTCATATTGCGCCTTCCGCTTTCGGTCCGAACCAGCTGCTGGAAGAGGTAGCTTTCGTCCTTAAGTCCTTCCGCAAGGGGTTTGTCGGCTGAATTGATTGCCTCCTTGGTCAGCCGCACCGCTTCGACCGGAAATGAGGCGATACGTTGGGCGAGCCATTCGACGTAAGGCGCGATCTGCCCCGGCTCGAATAGGCGATTCAGATATCCCCATCGCTCCGCCGTCTCGCCGTCCAAATCGATTCCGCCAAGGATCACCTCGACCGCGCGATTTCGGCCGATAATCCGAGGCAGGCGCTGGGTTCCCGTTCCGCCGGGCAGAATCCCAAGCGGCACTTCCATCTGGTTCACGATAGTCTTGCCGCGCACGCCGAAGCGCATGTCGAACGACATCGACAGTTCCGACCCGCCGCCTCCCACGCGACTTTCGATCTGCGCGATGGTGACTTTGTTCATGAGACGGAAGCGCTCGCACATGTCGTGATAAAATGCGTTGGCGTAATCCTCATGACGCGCCGGTTGGTCGATTGGAAATTCCAAAATCGCACCGACGTCGAAGTGCGCGATGAAGAAGTCCGGATTCGCGCTTCTCAGCACGACCACAAGCAGGTTCTCGTCGGCTTCGAGTTCGCTCGAAAGCCGGACCAGTTCGTCCAACAGGTCTCCGGTGATCAAATTGATCGGAGGATTGTTGATGGTCGCGTAAGCGACTTTTCCGCGGACCTCTACAGTTATGAGCTTGTACGATTCGTAGGCCATTGGAGTCTCCATTTGAGCCGGATGTGTTCGAACGTCGTGGCTCTCCCCGCCTTTGTCGTAGCTCTTTTGATGCCCGGCGACCAGATGTGGCGGCAGGTTTGTTCGTGCCGCGACAGTCGGTTCTCAACGTGCCGCATATATCCATCTAGGTCGGGTGCTATGATTGTCCAGCCGTGGAGAAAGAAAGGATCGCCAAGTTTATGGCCCGCGCCGGAGTTGCTTCGCGCCGCGACTCCGAACGCTTGATAGAAGCGGGCCGCGTGACGCTAAACGGCGCCGTCGTATCCCATCCAGCGACGTTGGTCGGCACGGATGACGTGCTCGCGGTCGACGGCAAGGTGATAGCGCTGCCGGAGCGGACACGTCTTTGGCGTTATCACAAGCCCGCAGGATTGGTGACGACCGCGCGCGACCCGCAGGGACGTCCGACTGTCTTCGAAAACCTGCCCAAACATTTGCCCCGTCTGATTTCGGTCGGACGCCTCGATATCAACACCGAGGGACTTTTGCTCCTGACCAATGACGGCGAACTCGCGCGCCATCTTGAACATCCTGCGCAAGGGTTTTCGCGCACCTACCGGGTGCGGGCTTACGGCAGGACGGACGAAAACCTGGTAGCCAGACTTGCCAACGGTCTGACTATCGAGGGCATCCGCTATCGCCCTGTCCGGATGACGATCGACAGCCGCAAGGGCAGCAACTGCTGGCTGACGATGACTCTGCGGGAGGGCAAGAACCGCGAAATAAAGAAAGTGCTCGAATATCTGGGGCTGCGCGTGACGCGTTTGATTCGCACCGCGTATGGACCCTTTGAGCTGGGCAGTCTGGCGCAAGGCGAGGTGGAAGAAGTGCCGGCTGTCCTGCTCGCCAAGCTGCGACCTGCAGCTAAATCGGAGCGTCGCCCCGAGCCGTCTGACGCGACCGAAGGCCGTCTACGCCGCAGTGCCCGTCGTAAGCAAACTCGGACTACTTAGTATTTCGCTGCGACGCCGAACTTCGACAGGTGCTTATTCGACCGTATAAGAGTCGAACCATTCATTTTGAACCAACCGATCCATCACTCCTTCCAAGTCGCCTGCCCTGGCCTCGATCAAGTAGGTCACCGCAGTTTTGTTGCCCGTCTTGCTTACCTCCAGACTGACGAGTTTGTACCGTTTTATGACGGCCAGTTGTTTTTCGATTTCGCCTTGAGCCATGAGCCCGTTCACACGGATAGTTAACTTCTTCCGGTACGCTCCGATGCCACGCTTCTCCAGGTATGAGTCGCACAGTATGACTAGCCACACGAACACATAGATGGCCATGCCCAGGCTGAAACGCCCGACGCCCATGGTCATGCCAAAAATTGCGAAGATCCATATGAGCGCGGCGGAAGTGAATCCGTAGACCTTCTCACCCGTCTTGATGAGCGCCCCGGCACCCAAAAACCCGATGCCCGTTACGATCGCGCCAAGCAGTGGCAGAGGATTGGATGGGGCAAGCAGCATCGCCAGCGCGCCGACGCCGCAGCCTCCGGTAGAAACAAAAACAAAAGTGCCGAAACCGATCGGCTTATGGCCCCTCTGGCGTTGCAAACCAAAGGCAAGAGCCGGAACAAACGTAAAGACCAATTTGAGGACGAAATCCGGAATCAACTTGAATCTCCCAAAACCCCCGAGACGACTAAAATATGTTTTTCAGGAGATCTGCAAACCCGGACGCATCTCAGCCTGATTCAGCGTATCGAAATCGGTGGGCCACAAGATCTAACGATGCGGGAATGCCATGATTAATCAGCGTGTTCTTGTCGTTTAACCGCCCAAAATCGACATAGCCTCACGAATCAAGGCAGCCAGACACTTAGGGTGTAGGTCGAAAAGGAGAATTTCACTGATGACAGTTAACGCACAAATCAGTGTCTATCCGCTGCGGCAGGAGCGCCTTGGTCCGGCCGTGGAATCCGTACGCGTCACCCTCGAAGAACATGGATTGAGCGCGCGGGTCGGCCCGATGAGCACGACCGTAACCGGGGACGGCGATGCAATCTTTGCCGCCCTTGCCAAGGCTTTTGAACGGACGGCCTCCACCGGACAGGTCGTGATGACGATAACCGTCTCCAACGCCTGCCCACTTCCGGACTGATCGTGCAAGCGGATGCAGCGTTGGGTGCCCGTTCACACGGGACCGGCGAAGTTGGTCCTGACGCGTATGATAAGTGGCGCATGTCAACGCTCGGTGCGATCACCGAGTCGTTGCAGCACGAAGTCATTCTCGATCTGACCGGCCCGTTGACCGACAAAATGGTTCTTGATGTCGGATGCGGCGACGGGACACTCGCCACCCGGTTTCGGCACATGGGAGCCTCGCTTGTCATCGGTTGTGACCCGGATTCACGCATGATCGCCAAAGCGACGCGGGCGGCGGCCGAAAAGGACGCGACGTGCTATCTGCTCGGCCGCGCTGAGAATCTGCCGTTCCGCGATCAAAGCTTCGACGTGGTTACCGCCATAACGGTTTTGTGTTTCGTGGAACAGAGGTCGCGCGCAATGCGGGAGATGGCGCGCGTCCTCAAGGTTGGCGGTTGTCTCGTCGTAGGTGAGCTTGGCAGATGGAGCACATGGGCGGCTTCGCGCCGAGTCCGTGCCTGGATGGGCGACGAGTTATGGAGAGAGGCCCGTTTTACGACCGCGCGCGAGTTGCGTGCCCTTGCCGCGGAAGCCGAACTCCGTGTCGACCGGCTGTGCGGAGCCATTTATTACCCTCGCGTCACACTCGTCGCACGCGTGATGAAACCGATCGATCCCATGCTTGGCAAGATTACTACTGTGGGCGCGGCGTTTATCGCGATGAGCGCGACGAGGGTGGGCTAATTCTCTTCAGTCGGGCTCGCGCGCTGTTATAGCAACTCTTTCAGCGCGGCTAGAAATCGAACGTTATCCTCGGGTGTTGCCGTGGTGACGCGCATGAAGCCTGGTCCGAGACGGGGGTCGTTGAGTGGCTTCACAAGAATGTTGCTCTCGAGAAGACCCCGCGCGATTGTCGCAGCGTCGTGCGGCGCGAAGTCCGCGAGAAAGAAGTAGGTCTCGCTTGGGAAGGTGTGCACGCCCAGGCTGCGGAGTCCTGCCGCAAGTTCCCGAGCCCAGGTACGAAGTGTGGCTACGCGAACGTTTATTTTGTCCAAGTGCTCGAGTGTCGCGATCGCGGCTGCTTGGCTCGGGCGGGCGAGAGGATAAGCGTCGTTATGTGAATTTAGATCTTCGGCGAGCGCCTGTGGCAGCACAGCGTAGCCCACGCGGAAGCCGGCCAGACTCTCGGCTTTTGAGAATGTGCGGGTGATTAGGAGATTCCGGTACCTCGGCACCAAATGCGCGACCGGTTGACCGCTCAAGCCGATGAAGGCTTCATCCACGAGAAAGAAAATGTCCGGATGCTTCTCAAGCAGTGCCGGCAGAGGTGCCATGTCAAGCGTTCCGCCGTTTGGGTTGTTGGGATTCACCAAAGCAACGAGCGTCGTGCCCGACGGTATCTCCAGGCACGGCAGATCAAAGTGAAAATCCTCCTCCGGACGCAATTGCGTCTCACTGTACGACCGCGCGATTTCCGGAAAGAGCGCGTATGTGGGCGTCAGCAAATGCACCTGCTGCCCGAAGCGGTCAAAGAGCTGGCGCAAGATAGTCTCGGAGCCGGCGTTTATGTGCACGCATCCCTCGGGCACTCCCAGATGATAGGCGATAAGCTGCCGCAACGGCGTCGAGAATGGTTCGGCGTAATAGTTGGCGTATGGCACTTCCGCTTGTGCGGCAGCGATCGCCTCGTCGAGCGGCGGCAGCGGATTTTCGCACAACAGTAGCTTGATTCCCGAAAAAGTCCCTCCGCCTTTCTCTGCTTGGCTGGTCATAAGTCTTCTCCCTAATGGCCGAAACAAAGCCACGCGATAGTACCGATGCCGGCAAGCAGGAGCGCGAGCTGACGCGCAGATGCCAGGAAAGTTACATGACGGTGAAGGCTGGGGATCAGATCGGCGGTGGCGATGTAAATGAAGCTCGCGGCTGAAATGGCCAGGATGTAAGGGGTCACTCCGCGCGCCTGTTCAATCCAGAAGTAGGTTGCCAAGGCTCCCGGTAGCGTGGCGGAGGCCGAAAGCGCGTTCAGCACCAGCGCCCTGGCGCGTCCGTATCCACCATCAAGAAGGATGGCAAAGTCGCCCACTTCCTGTGGCACCTCATGCGCTATCACCGCGAGCGCAGCAGTTATTCCCAGTGGAACAGAGTTGAGGAAGGCAACAGCGATAACCATGCCGTCCACGCAATTATGGAAGGCATCGCCGATCAGAATGAGACTCGCCGCCTGGCCGTGAACCTCGCACTCACCGCCCTCGTGACAATGACGCCAAAGCACCAGCTTCTCCAATATGAAGAACAACACCATCCCCGCCAGCACCGCTCCCGTGATCGCAACCGGCTGGGCGTATTCCAGGCTCGTCGGGATCATGCCAAGAAAGGCTGCCCCCAGCAGCGTCCCCGTGGCATAGCTAATCAGGCACGGGATGAGTACTTTGCGGACGCCGTCGGGGAAAATCAGCAGCAAGCCAGCGCCGACAACGGCGCCGACACTGCCGAGCAGCGCAAAAAGGATGATCCACGCCAGTAAGGACAACTTCTTCCAGCACCTCGCACGACCACTCGCGCGTTAAACCCAGTTCCTCAGCACGCAATGTGCCAACGCTGCCGAACTCTATTTCCCATTGGTCGGCTCGGGTGTTGCAAAACGGACTGAGTCTTTTGGAAACATTGCGCTATTGCAAAATAGACAACTACACGCCCTTCGTGACCATTAGAGCCGACGAACACCTGGCATGGCTGATGCGTGGAAGTGAATGACACCAACGCCTCAAAAGGAGGATTCGTCATGGATGCGAGAATTGCGACGACCCCGAGCAAAGGCGTAGCCACAACCGACCGTGAGACGATGCTCTCAAACCGCGTGCACGAACTGCAAGAGCAGCTGTTGCGTGTGGCTGCCGTGGCTATGGTCGCGTCGATCTGGCTCATAGTTCCTATCGGCGGTCTGTCGGGCCTCTACTACATGAGCGGCTCAACCATTGCTCCACTTTGTCTGGCCGGAATCATCATAGTCATAGTGTCAACTAATTATTACTTACTCAGCAGGATGCTCATTGCGTCGGAGGAGGTGAGTGCCGAACCGATCGTCGTGACTGATACCACTGCGCGCCTTGCGTTTGCCGGGCGCGTTGAGAGTGAAGGTTCCGGGCAAGCGGCGATCGCACTTCAGCAATCGCGGAGGGACTTGGAGCGCACAGAGGAGGATACGATTGCGCCAGCCGCCTGAAAGACCCGTCTTTCAGGCGCGGGCAGCGGGCGTGATGGCCTCTGCTTGAAGAAAGGCGCCCGAATCTGCCGCAGCGCATACGCCCGCTGCAGAGGACCATTGAGCACTGACGTCCGCAATGCGCTGTTTGCCGACGATATCAACCGGTTCCGGATGGGGGCGCAGCAGCGTCCCTTCAGATGTCAGCTGGCTAACGACGCGCACAGGCCGGGCAGAAGCCGCGGAAGGCGAACTCGACATTACGGATCTGAAGCCGTGGCGCTGTCCCGGCGGCAACGAGACATCGTCACGTTCTCCTGCTTCGCGGTCGGGGCTGGGACGCTGCACGCCGACCGGCAAAGGCTGTTAGGTCACGCCTCGACTTTCATCCCATGGCGGGCACAAACTTCTGCGAGCTTTTCGACGTCAGGATTTTTCGGTGCGACTTCCCGAGCTAAGTCAGCGAACATTTTTGAGGCGCCAAGCCGCGACGTCATCGAAAGCATTTCGCCGCCGCCTTTGCCGAAGCGAAACCAATGCATAGTGCCCGCCGGAAGGTGAACCAGCGTGCCCGGGGATGCCGTCGTCGACTCGGCACCGATACCAAAAGCTATCTCGCCCTTGATGACGAAGAACGACTCGTCCCAGGGATGATTGTGCGGCACCGGACCGCTTCCTTCGGGCCCACGCTGCAGGAAGACCTCATAGCCTTCCGTCGCTTCGCCCGATGCGAGCACGGTGATTTTCTCCCCGACCAAGTTAAGCGTAGGCGCATAATCCTGCGGTGCGACGATAAACGGTTTTGCGGCCATCTCAATTTTCTCCTTCGAGACGGATCGGCTGTACGCAAGAAAGTCTTTTTTGGCCTTGGGAACGTCCGACTCCTAACCGCTTGCCGATTGTGCGTCAAGTCGGGCATTTCGGCCGACTTCCAGGTTCCGTAGCTCGGCTAACTACGCGCACAGGCCGGGCAGAGGCCGCGGAAGGCCACCTCGACATTACGGATCTTGAAGCCGTGTCGCTGTCCCGGCGGCAGAGACACATCGCCATGCGGAACCACGTCGCGAACATCACCGCAACGTTCGCAAATCAGATGCTGATGCGGTTGCACGGTGTTCGGGTCGTAACGCTTGGGCCCCGCGTCAAGCTTGATTTCGCGGACTTCGCCCAGATCGTGCAATTGGTTCAGAGTGTTGTAGACGGTGGCGCGGCTAATCTCGGGCAGGCGTGCTACAGACCGTTCATACACCTGCTCCGCGGTCAGATGAACGTGCTCACCTTCCAACGCCTCCGCCACCACTCGGCGTTGCGCCGTCAGACGCAAGCCGCGTCGGCGCAAGCGCTCGAGAAGCCTTGTAAATCTTAGTTCTTCTGACGACTGTCGTTGACTCATCGCGACGCCGACGCACGCACGGCTTGAAGCAAATGGTATCAGAATTCGTCCTTGACTCAAGACGATCTTAATTTAGAATAAATCTAAGTTCAGACGACGTCCAAAAGGACGGCTTCACCTTCAACCCGGAACGCATTCCGGAGCGACAGTTCCCTTAACGGAATAATTTGACGAGAATTTCAGCTGTGACTCGGAGAAAATTATGAACCCAAAGAGTGAAAACAACGCGGGCAAGTGCCCGGTCGTGCACGGTACGACGACGGTCGGAATGAGGTCGAACAGTGACTGGTGGCCGAACCAGTTGAACCTCAGGATTCTCCACCAGAACTCATCCCTGTCAAATCCGATGGGCGAGGCCTTCAACTACGCCGAGGGGTTCAAGAAGCTCGACTTCAAAGCTTTGAAAAAGGACCTCCAGGCGCTGATGACGGACAGTCAGGATTGGTGGCCTGCCGATTTCGGCCACTACGGTGGACTCTTCATTCGCATGGCGTGGCACGCCGCGGGCACGTACCGTATCGGCGATGGCCGCGGCGGCACCGGCACCGGCCAACAGCGCTTCGCACCGCTCAACTCGTGGCCGGACAATGCGAACCTCGACAAGGCGCGCCGGCTGCTTTGGCCGCTCAAGCAGAAGTACGGCAGCCAGATTTCCTGGGGCGACCTGATGGTTCTTGCCGGCAACGTCGCACTCGAGTCGATGGGCTTCAAAACTTTCGGCTTCGGCGGCGGACGTCCCGATGTCTGGGAGCCTGACGAAGCCGTCTACTGGGGCAAGGAGGAAACCTGGCTTGACGACAAACGCTACACGGGCGACAGGAACCTCGAAAATCCTCTCGCCGCTGTGCAGATGGGCCTCATCTATGTGAATCCGGAAGGGCCGAACGGCAAGCCGGATCCGCTGGCTGCTGCCAGAGATATCCGCGAAACCTTCACGCGCATGGCGATGAACGACGAGGAGACGGTTGCGCTGATCGCCGGCGGGCATAGCTTCGGCAAGACCCACGGCGCCGGCGATCCGAAGCTGGTCGGTCCGGAACCCGAGGCAGCGCCGCTTGAGGAGATGGGCCTCGGCTGGAAGAGCAAGTTCGGCACGGGCAAAGGCAAAGACGCAATCACGGGCGGTCCCGAAGTCACCTGGACCACCACGCCGACAAAGTGGAGCAAAAACTTCTTCGAGAACCTGTTCGGTTACGAATGGGAGCTGACGAAGAGCCCGGCCGGCGCGTATCAGTTCAAGGCGAAAGGCGAGGCCGCGACGATTCCGGATGCCTTCGACCCGTCGAAGCGCCACGCGCCAACGATGCTGGTCACGGACCTCTCTTTGCGGTTCGATCCGGACTACGAAAAGATCTCCCGGCGGTTCCTGGAGCATCCCGATGAATTCGCTGATGCCTTCGCGCGGGCGTGGTTCAAGCTCACGCATCGCGACATGGGGCCGCGCGCACGTTATCTCGGCCCGGAGGTCCCGGCGGAGGAGTTGATCTGGCAGGATCCCGTTCCCGCTGTCGATCACAAGCTGATCGACACCAAGGATGTCGTGGACCTGAAGGCCAGGATCCTCGCCTCGGGACTTTCCATCTCGCAACTGGTTTCGACCGCCTGGGCCTCGGCGGCAACCTTCCGCGGCTCGGACAAGCGCGGTGGCGCGAACGGCGCGCGCATCCGGCTTGCGCCTCAGAAGGATTGGGAGGTCAACCAGGGCGCCCAACTGACCAAGGTGCTGGCAAGCCTCGAAGGCGTCCAGAAGACATTCAACGACGAGCAGTCCGGCGGGAAGAGAGTGTCGCTTGCCGACTTGATCGTCCTGGGCGGCTGCGCAGCCGTCGAGCAGGCGGCGAAGAACGCCGGGCACCAGGTGACCGTCCCCTTTGCGCCCGGCCGCACGGACGCGTCGCAGGAGCAAACCGACGTGGAGTCCTTCTCCTATCTTGAGCCGGCTGCGGATGGCTTCCGCAACTATCTAAAGGCCAAATACTCTGTGTCGGCGGAAGAGCTTCTGATCGACAAGGCGCAATTGCTGACGCTGACCGCGCCGGAGATGACGGTTCTCGTTGGCGGCCTGCGCGTCCTGGGCGCGAACCACGGCAAGTCGCAGCACGGCGTCTTCACGAAGCGCCCGGAGACGCTGACTAACGACTTCTTCGTGAACCTGTTGGACATGAGCACCGAGTGGAAAGCGACCTCTGATGAAAATGTGTTCGAGGGACACGACCGCAAAAGCGGCAAACTGAAGTGGACCGGCACCCGTGTCGACCTCATCTTCGGTTCGAACTCTCAGTTGCGTGCGCTTGCTGAAGTCTATGGCTCCGCCGACGCGCAGGTGAAGTTCGTGACCGACTTCGTCGCAGCGTGGAACAAGGTGATGAACGCTGATCGCTTCGACCTTGCCTGATCCAGACCGAGCTTTCCTTTGACCGCTCACAGAGCGCAGCCTCGATCGAAAACCTGGTTATCAGCACCCGATCGAGGCTGCGCGAGACCTACCCGAGTCCACCAAAACCGCGAATAAGAAATCAGGGCGGCGTTTCAAAGTAAGCTGAAACCAGAGAGACGGAATCGCGAGTTCGGCGACGGCAGCGTGTTCAAGCAGGATCATAGCGCTGCGGAATATGACGCCATGAGACTTTTGCAACGTCGCTGTGCGCGTCCGAGCTCTTTCAGCGGTGCAAAGCGCAGCGCGCATCTGGCAAAAAATCGTCCCGCTTGCGCGCAGACCTACACTCGCATCTCTGTATCAAGTACGGTTAGCGAATCCAGGGCGGCAGCGCCCGGCCCCCGTCGGCGCGCGTGATGATGGCCGCCCGGCGGCGAACGGCGTGGCGTCCGTGACGTCGGCGGAGAAGCGAGCCCTGTAGGTTAAGTAGCGCAGATGAAAGATGGCAAGCTTGTGCTGGAATCCGAATTGACCGGCAAGATGGCAAGATCTTTTGATT
>JBJKQX010000398.1:0-15191 GCA_046704965.1 Binataceae bacterium (SeqCode) | reverse complement strand
TCGATTACGAGACGCTCTCGGCCCGCAATCCGCGTCTCATCTACTGCGCCATTACCGGCTTCGGGCAGGACGGCCCGTTCCGCAATCTGGTCGGTCACGACCTGAATTATATCGCCACCGCAGGAGTGCTCTCGCTGCTCGGACGTCCCGGCCAGCCGCCGACGATACCGCACAACCTGATCGCCGACTACGCGGGCGGCGGCATGCACGGCGCTATTGGCATACTCGCGGCCCTGGCCGCCCGCCATCAGACCGGACGCGGCCAGTATGTCGATATCTCGATGATGGACGGCGCGGTGTCGCTGCTGGTGCAGTCGCTCTCGACTTTCTATGCGACCGGGCAGGTGCCGCAACGGGGCGAGACGATGCTCGACGGCGGCATCCCGCATTACAACGTCTATCTGACCGCCGACAACAAATACATCACGATTGGCTCGCTTGAGCCGTGGTTCTTCGCCAACCTGTGCCGCGCTCTCGAATGCGAACAGTTCATCCCTCACGAGTTCGATTCCAGCAAGCGCGAGGAAATCCATCGCTTCTTCACCGAGAAGTTCAAGACCAAAACCCGCGACGAGTGGTTCGACCTCCTCACCAAGACCGACATCTGCGTTGGCCGGATGCTGACGCTCGACGAGGTTGACCAGGACCCGCAGGTGCGTGCGCGCAAGATGGTGGTCGAACTCGACGGACCGGGCGGAGAGAAAATCAAACAGGTCGGCATCTCGGTCAAACTCTCCGAGACTCCCGGCGCGATTCGTTCGCTCGCGCCCGCGCTCGGACAGCATACCGACGAGGATCTCGGCGACCTCGGCTACGAGAAGGAACAGATCGAACGATGGAGGGGTGAGGGCTCAATCAAGTAGGCCCGCCGAGTCCAGAGTGTATGACGGGTCGCGGCGGCTTCACGCCATCGCGGCCCGTTTCTTTTTTCGCGTTTCGCTCTCTCCCTTTTTCCCTGTTTCGCAGTCTCCCGGTTTTCGATTGCCTGCACGCGATAATGACGCCTAAGATTGCTCCATGCCGGAGCAACAGACGCTGTTTATCCGGGGCCCATGGACCCCGCTTCACGTGGAGCGGGCCGAGGGGGCTTATCTTTACACCAGCGACGGCCACAAGGTTCTCGACGCCGGTAGCGGCGCTGTCGTCGTCAACGTCGGTCAGGGGCGCGAGGAACTCGCGAGTATCGCGGAGCAGACTGTCCGACGCCTCAACTATATCGTGCCGGTTTGGATTTCGCCCGAACGCGAGCGCCTCGTCGAACGGCTCGCGCGATGGACTCCGCCGGGGCTGAAACGCTTCTTCTTCACCAGCGGCGGTTCCGAGTCCGTCGAAATGGCGCTCAAATTCGCCATCCTGTACCACAAGATCAAGGGCGAACCTTCGCGATCGAAGATCATCTCGCGCCGGTTCTCCTATCACGGCAACACGATGGGCGCGCTGTCGGCGGGAAGCAGTCTGCGCCGTGCCGACTATGAGCACGTACTGTTCGACTGGCCGAAAATTCCGCCTTCATACTGTTACCGATGCCCGTGGGAGAAGACCTATCCCGGGTGCGATCTCGACTGTGCCGACGCCCTGGAGCGCGAAATCGAGCGCCACGGCGCGCGCAACATCGCAGCCTTCATCGCGGAACCGATGATGGGCGCGAGCGGCGGCGCGGTGCCACCGGTAAAAGAATACTGGCCGCGGCTGCGCGAAATCTGTGACCGTCACGGGATACTGCTTATCGCCGACGAAGTGATGACCGGCTTTGGCCGCACCGGCAGGCGTTTCGCCGTCGAGCATTGGGACGTCAAACCCGACATCATTGTCGGCGGCAAGGGCCTCACCGGCGGCTACATTCCGATGGGTATGATTGCGGTGGACGAGCGGCTGGTCGAGGTGTGCGACGAAGCCAAGGCCGATTTCATGTTCTTCACCTACAGCGCCCATCCGCTCGCGTGTGCGATGGCTGACGGCGTGCTCGCAATCATGGAACGCGAGCGATTGGTAGAACACGCGGCCGAGATGGGTGCGCGGCTCGGCGCACAACTCAAGGAGCAGTTGTCAGGTCATCCGATGGTCGGCGACATCCGCGGCACCGGCCTGTTCTGGGGTGTGGAACTCGTCCGCGACCGCGAACGGCGCGTCCCGTATCCGCGCGAGACCAAGTGCGTGACTCGCGTGCTCGGAGCGGCCGTGCGACGCGGGATGTTTTTCTATCCGGCGAGCGGGATGGCCGGAGAGCTGGGCGGAGACACCATGATGATCACGCCGCCGTTCGTAATTGGGGAACGCGAGATCGATTTCATCGTGAACACGGCCCGCGCCGCCCTCGATGAAGTCCATGCGGATTTGCCGCCCTAGCAGAATTAAACTCACGTAGGCGTACCATGCGCTTCCATCGCGCAGCGCCGCGACCCGAGTCGCGTTCGAAGCATGAATGACGATTTGGCTGTGCGCTTAAATTTCGCGGGGCGAGACTGATATTCTTTTTAGCTGCTCCGGCTTCATGGCCGACGCAGGATTGAACACGAGCAACACCACGATGCCTGAAAACATAATCGGACCGACCTCCCACTACTTCTATTCGCAGCGCCTCAAGATGCACTACGTCGATTGGGGCAACTCCGACAAACCACTGATGATCCTGGTTCACGGCGGACGCGACCATTGCCGCAACTGGGATTGGACCGCGCTCGCACTGAGGAAGCACTATCACGTGATAGCTCCCGACCTGCGTGGTCACGGCGATTCTGATTGGGCCGTGGGCGGAAGCTACGCGATGGTCGACTATGTGCTCGACCTTACGCAGCTGATGGACGCGATGGGGAATCAGCCGGTCACGCTCGTCGGCCACTCGCTCGGCGGAGGAATCGTGCTTCAGTACACGGGCGTTTTTCCCCACACTGTCACCAAGGTTGTGTCGATCGAGGGGCTCGGTCCGCCGCCCACGATGATTCGCGACGCGCCGGCGCACGATCGGATGGGTCACTGGATCGGCGAGATGCAAACGCTTTCGCGCCGCAAGGTGCGCGAGTACGACACTATTGACGAGGCGCTTGCGCGGATGCGTGAGGCGAATCCGCACCTGAGCGTCGATCAGGCCCGCCTGTTGACGATCCATGGCGTCCGTCGCAACGAGAACGGCACTTATTCCTGGAAGTTCGACAATTACGTTCGCGCCACCTCGCCCTATATGTTCAGTCTGAAGGACGCGATGGAAATATGGGAACGCATCACCTGTCCGACGCTGGTAATTCGCGGCCGCGAGTCATGGACCGGCGACTGGGAGAAGGATGGCCGCACGGGAGCGTTTCGTAACGCCGAAATTGTGACCATCGACAAGGCCGGTCATTGGGTGCATCACGACCAGCTCGACGAATTTCTGGGTGTGGTGAAGAAATTTCTTGATATCTGAGGAGCCTTACCGTAAGGCGTGGATGATTCTGCAAAAGGAATGAAAGTCTCCAACTTCGGTCTTCGCGCTGACCAGTTCGAATACGTTCAACTGATTCTTCTTGCCGCAGTGGTCGGGTTCCTTAGCGCCTTCGGCCACTTCGCTTTCAATGAGCTGATTGACGGCTTCTCCTACGTGTTCCGTCATCTCGAGTGGGATGCCCTCGGGATAGAACACGGCGGTCTGTTTCTCATTTTCGTCCCGATAATCCTTGTCAGCGGCGGCATCGGGATGCTGATTCTTGCCTGGTTCTTTCCCGGCGACGTTCTCGGCTACGGCTTTCCCAACTTTCTCGAACAGGTCAACCTGGGCAACGCACTCGTCAAGCGCCGATGGATCTTCCTGAAGGCTCTGGGCGCGGCGCTTTCGCTCGGATGCGGCGCCTCGGTCGGTCGCGAAGGCCCGATCGCACAGATCGGCGGCGCGATCGGCTCGATGGTCGCACAGCTGCGCAAACTCAGCACCGAGCGGCTCAAGGTGCTGGTTGCAGCGGGCGCCGGCGCGGGCATAGCGGTCACCTTCAAC
This sequence comes from Binataceae bacterium (SeqCode), assembly GCA_046704965.1. Taxonomy (GTDB): domain Bacteria; phylum Desulfobacterota; class Binatia; order Binatales; family Binataceae; genus DTIX01. The sequence continues at coordinate 11,227 of JBJKQX010000398.1, read as the reverse complement.
GCTCCCATCGGCGGCCTGATGTTCGCGCAGGAAATCGTCCTGCTCGGACACGCCGAACTGGCCAACCTGACCCTTCTCATTGTCGCCACCACCACTGCCGTTGTCACCGCGCGCGCCTTTCACGGCAACCAGGCCGTGTTCATCGTCCCGCCGTTCATCATGAAGAGCTACTGGGAGATGATCAGTTACGGCGTGATGGGCATCGGAGTAGGTCTTCTGAGCGCGGCCTATATCCGCTTCTTTTACGGATCGGCCAGTTTCTTCCGTCGCCTCAAGGTTCCTGACTGGGCACGGCTTGCTATCGGCCTTGCGGTCGTCGGCCTGATCGCGATTCCTCTGCCGCAGAACCTTTCCGACGGCTATCCGATCATCAATCAGGCGATGGCGGGACGGTTCGAACTGGGGATGCTGGCGGCGCTCACGATGGCGAAGTTCACGGCCAGCAGTTTCTCGCTCGGATGCGGTGCGCCGGGCGGCGTGTTCGGCCCGATTTTCTTCATCGGTGCGATGGCGGGTGGTACCTTTCAACGCTTCTTCTCTATCTTCGTGCCCCATCTGACCGGTCCGCGCGGGTCGTATGCATTGGTCTCGCTGGGTGCGTTCCTGGCAGCCACGACTCACGCTCCACTGACCGCTCTGTTCCTGCTGTTCGAGATGACGCAGAACTACACCGTCGCTGTCCCCGCGATGGTCGCGACGATCGCCGCTATCGCGGTTGCGCGCGCAATAGAGCCCGAATCCATCGACACCTACAAGCTCGCGCGCGAGGGCAAGACGCTCCATCTCGCCCAGGAGCGTATCGCGCTGAGTCACATTCACGTCGGCTCTGTAATGACCAAGGAAGCCACAGTGGTGCCGGGAAACGCTCCATTCAGCGAGGTGATTCGTATCGCGGGCGAGACCCATCAATCGGTCTTGCCGGTGGTGAACGACGCCGACGAACTGGCCGGAATCATACGCACGCGCGATCTGGTCGGCCTGCTTGGAAGCCGTCAGGAACTCTCGCCACTGGTCAACGCCTTCGACCTCTGCCAGCGCAATTGCGCATGCACGACGCCCGAACAGAGCCTCGATCAGGCGGGGCAGGCGATGGAGCGCGAGGGTCTGGAAGAGCTTCCTGTCACCCAGCTTCCGCACGGCGGACGCTTCCTCGGCATGATGACGCGGCGCAGTATCGCGCAGGCGCTCAATCGCGTGACAGTGTCGCTCTCGACCCTCGGCACGCAGGACAGCAACATCTTCTGGGCCACGGGCTACAGGATTACGCGGGTTGTGGTGCCGCCCGAGGCGAAAGGTGCGACCATCCGCAAGCTCGATCCACGCGCGCGCTTCGGCGTTTCGGTGCTTGCTGTGCGCGACGCCGACGATCCCGAGGCGGGATTTATTCCGCCCGCGCCGGATCGACCGCTGAAAGTCGGCGACGTGCTGGTTACTGCTGGCCGCTCAGGCGATCTGCGGCATTTCGCTCGCTCGCTCGCCCAGGCAGCGGAGCAAAAACCCCGCTTCGCCTGAACCGCGTTTGCCTGGTCGCGCGTAAACGCTCTGAAGGACGGAGGACGCGCGACCAATTTCTTGCGATGATATGAGGGCGCTTATTCTGTGCCGATAAGCTTTTTCAGATCACGCTCGAAATCCTGGGTGAGCTGTTCGAGTGCTTTCGCGCCCGAATGCTCGACCTTCTTGCCGTGGATCTCAAAATAGAGTTGCTTTAGAACATTCCACGCTGTGTCAATGGCGACCGCAACTTCGTCGTTGTCCGGCGCGACGCTTATGTTGGCCTCAGCATAGACGCCCTGCGGGTCGGATACGGCCTTCTTGTCGATGTGAACGAAGACCTTGTCGCGGATTAGCTTGATGCGATTAGAAAACGAGCAGAGCATGGAAATATCTATCCCGCGGCCGACGCGAGCGGGGTCGCAACGTAGTAGGTACCAGAACGAGGTGGCATCCGGGTGCGTATCGAAGACGCGCATCAGTCGTATTCGAGCGTCCGAATGGTAGGCGGACACGGCACCGAGAAGGAAAAGATTGGACGATACCTTGCCTCTCGCCGCTCGAAGAGCAGCCCAGTCGGTACGAATTCCGCGGACTTCAGCTACCAGCCGATCGACGGCTCTATTGAACCTTTCTCCACTGGGCCGCTCCGCGCTCTTTGCTCCTTCCGGCTTTGGCTTTTTTGTCATCTGACAGATGCCTGACTGCGAAGTAACAAGCTTTGCTTAAGCAAAGTGGAGCCTTACCTCGGCCGTCGTTGTTTGGTTTTCACCCCGCGGCAGTCCCGAATCGATAGGGGCGGGCGCGGCCGGCGCGAATCTCGACGCATAGTTCCTCGACGCTCGCGATATCGCGCTCAAGCTCTGTCGCGCAGGTGAGGAACCATTGCTCGCTCGGGAAATGCGCGTCGCTTCCGCCGACTGCAGTGAGGCCGCACTTCTGCGCCGCGATCTCCGCAAGTTCATTCTCGCGCGCAGAGTTCTGACCGTTCAGCACTTCGACCGCCGTGATAGCCGTCCCGTGCTTCGCGACCAGACTTTCCAGCCGCGGGCCGTAGCCGGATTCACGAAACGGATGAGACGGTATCGCGGCGCCGCCTTCCCCGTGCACGATCTCGATCACGTGATCGGCCTTCAGCATCCTTTGCGACGGATTGAAGCGACGAAGCGCTTCCGGCGTCAGGCCGAACAACAGTAGATGACCGAGATTGGTATCGACCTCGACACCCTTGACGATCAGGATGCCGTAGCGATCCGACAACTCCCGGTACAGATTGTCGGTTTCCTCGTCGGTCGGGAAACGCCGATGCTCCGTGAAGCAAATTGCGCCAAGAGGCGAGGCGCTCTTCGTCGCCGCCTCAAGATACTTTTCAGGCGAAGTTTTTGAATCGTCCGAAAGATGAGTATGTACGTGCAGGTCTACGATCATCGCCGACCCTTTCACCATAAATTATGCGCCGCGGCAATCCGGGCGCGTGCAACGTAACGTCCAACATGGGGACCTGGCTAGTGGCGAACAACCAGCCTGGTCGCATCGATGGAACTGACATTCGGAACCACCGTGAAGACTATCCACTGTATGTTACCGATCGCGTTGTAGTTCGGCACGCTTCCCCACAGGATCACGGTATCGCCGCGGATTTGGAAGTTAACCTGGTTGTAGCCGGCCGTGTTGAGCGCGAGGCGCAAAGTGGTCGCGCTTGCTGAACCGTAGGAGGAAACACCCGGCCCAGCGTAGCCCGGCGCCGAAGGCACGACCGGCGGCGAAACCGGTTGTGAGATGCGCTGTTGGCCCAGGTAGCTAAATATCTCCGTAACGGCGAAGGCGACCGCAAAAATCGCGACCAACATCAGCGCCAGATATTTGAGCCCGTGATTTCGGGGCTTGTCTCGCCATACGTGGTAACCTCCTCCCGCAGTGCCAGTGCCGCTCGCGGCACCGGCGCGAGCGTGCGTCGGATTCGAGAGCATCACGGTCGCGGCGTCGGGACTTACGCCGGAACCGTTTCCGGCAATGCTCTGCGTCGCGTCCACGCCACAGAACGAGCAGAAGCGCGAATCCGTTGGGATAGCGCGCCGGCAGGCGGCGCATTCCATCTCGTCGCTGTTGACCAGGATCGTGGGCTGGCTCGATAGTGGGACGGGCTGACTAAGCGGCAGTTGAAGCTGCGGTTTGCCTGAGGCTGCTTGCGGCTTTGCCGGAACACCGCTGCCGTTGCCCTGCGCGAGGCGCGTCTTGATCGCGAGAAGTCGATGCTTGAACTCGGTCGCGTCGACCATCCGTCGAATCACGTCGTACTGAAGCGACTGGTCGATCAGATCGGCAAGTTCGGAATCGATCCCGGGACACAGCGAGCGAATCGGAGGAAAACTGAACGGCGCCTCCGAGGACGGATCGCGTCCCGAGAGCGCATGATGCATCGTGGCCCCCAGTGCGTACAGGTCCGAGCGCGCCTCGGCGCGCCCGCGATACTGCTCGGGTGGTGCGTAGCCCTGCGTTCCGATCATCGTGGCGGCGCTTTGCGGCTGAAAGAAACGCGCGATTCCGAAGTCGATCAGCTTTACCTGACTCTTTCCCGTAAGCATCACGTTGGAGGGCTTCAGGTCGCGATAGATGACGGGAGGTTCCAGATTGTGCAGATATTCGAGCGTGTCGAGAATCTGGAGCGCGATATCGACCATCCGCTCGGGCATGAGCCGTCCGCCCGCTTCGGACTGCGCCTGCTCCAGCGTCACGCCGTCCACGTACTCCATCACGAGGTAGTGCCGGTTTGCGTCGCTGAACCGATCGAAGATGCGCGGGATATGCTCGTTGCTGAGCTGCGCGAGCATGTCGGCCTCACGCTGAAAGGCGGCGACTGCCTGGTGCTGCGTGTCGGGATTGCTGAAGCTGTCGACCATCTCGGCCAGCGCGCACGGACGCGCCGCGAGCCGCAGGTCCTCGGCAAGATAGACAAGTTTCATCCCGCCGCCCCCGAGCGGTCGTGTCACGCGATAGCGTCCGCCGATTATGCTGTTGGCCTGTATCATCGACCCGCCGCCGGTGAGTAAGCCACGAGTGCGTTAGAAATCCGTCAGGCTCCCGTCCGTGCGGCCTGTCACTCCTCCCGCGGGATTCGTACCCCTGTCGAGCCTACTAGCGTATACCGCAGCATTCGCAGCGCAAATCAGCTGCAGCACGAATCCCAGTGGGCGACTCAGGCCGTAGGCTATCATCACACCGAAAAACCACGCGAGCCCGCGCCACGGATGATGCTGATAGACGTGGCCGAGTCCCGGGATAGCGCTGAGCACGAACGCAATCACCGGCCGCATCCCGAAGTCGAGGCGGATTGAGCCGGTTGCCTCCAATGCCGCTCCGCAATCCTTGCAGAACCTGGCGCCGTCGACCATCACAGGATGGCCGCATTGGGAGCAGAAACGCGGCTTTGAAAATTGGCTCTCAGGCACGGAACGTGAACGCTGCCTGCCCGAGACGGACCGTGTCGCCGTCCCGGAGCTGTGCTTCAGTTACGCGCTCGTCGCCGACGTAGGTGCCGTTCTGACTGCCGAGATCGCGCAGATGGAACGCTCCGTTTCGGGCCTCGATAGTGGCGTGATGGCGCGAGACCGAAGAATGTTCAAGCACGATATCGTTATCCAGCGCACGACCCAGACTGCTCGCCTGGCCGGGGCGAAGTGCGAAGCGTTTGCCCGCCTGATCGATCAGGCATGGCCCCGCGACTGGCTGATGCGCGACCGGCGGCCGCGCCGACGCGGCGGTCGTCAAAAACGCCCGCATCGCAGATTGCGCCGGCATCTGGCGCACGTGAAAGCTCAGCTCGTAGGAGCCGATTCCGATCCGGTCGCCGTCCTTGAGCGTCGCAGACTCGATTCGCGCACCGTTCAGAAAAGTGCCGTCCTGAACCGCGATACCTCGCAGCAGATAATCGTTGCCGTGACGCTCGATAACCGCGTGACGTGACTGCACCGAGGAATCGCCGAATAGTCCCACCGGGTTTTCCTCGGCACGACCGATCGTCGAGACTGCGCCCTCGAGCCGGTACTGCCTGCCCTTAAGACGGCCCGCCTCGACCGAGAGCCACGCGCTCTTGGTCAGTTCATGGACCAGACCGATCACCAGTCCGATCGCCAACCCGACCACGCTGAGTCCTATCAATCGTGAGACTAGGCCGCCGCCCGTCATCGCGTTGATAGGATCGAACAGGAGTCCGCCGATGAATCCGCCTGCGGCGCCGCCTATCGCGCCCTTAACGACATTGGTGAGCGACCTCACGACGTCGCTCGCCGTGAAGCCAGCGATTCCTACACCGGCGCCGAGCATCCCACCCATCAGTGACCACGAAATGACGCGGCCCAGCATCAGGTAGAAGATCGAACCTCGATGCCCGAGGCCCCATCCGCCGAAGTTCAGGATTCCCGAGAAAATGATATTCGCGAAGTAGTTGGCGGGCAGGATAAGCGCCGCGCAAATCAGGAAACCGCGGATGAAACGGCTCGCGACCTGTGGCGTGATTTCAATCCGTTGCTCGTCGGAGGCGAGGATGAGCCCACCGATGAATCCGGCAAGGATAGCCATCGCCACGTACGACGCGATGATGCTCCAGTTCGAAAGCTGCTGGGTAAGAGAGTGTCCGTGGCTGGCAAGCTCGACCGGAATCCATCCGATCGCGCCTCCCGCGAGTCCCGCAAGCGCTTTGTAGGTCAGTTCGCGCCGGTTGATCGCGCCATTCATCAGCAATTCACCGTGGCCGATTCCGACGGAAAGGCCGTTCACCCAAGAGGTGTAACAATCATAATAGCCCGCCCGTCGAACCGGTCCAACGCCGTGTTCGTTGTTGAAAGCCCGCCGACCCTACCAGGATTCCGTCCCGCGCCAGCCGATCGCAGCCGTTCAAACCGCCGGAACTTGGACCGATGGATTGAAAGTAGAATGGCTTGGACCTGGATGATACAGAGAGATTTATGGTCTCGCTGCTTATCGGAGCGTTCCTCGTATACATCGGCTTGGCCATTTTCCACGTCTGCCGTAGCGGGGGAGTCACGGACCTTGCGAGAATAATCGGCGATTTGAGATCTGAACGGCTTGAAACTCGCTTTGTGATCGTGGTGTTCGGTGTGCTCTTCCTTCTCGGCGTCTTCCTCTTTGCGTCACCCCTTTTCGCGTTGTCGGGGTTGAATTACATCCTGGGCCGTCCCATACCTCATGGACGGCTCGCCAGATGGTATGAGGGCATAGCGCTTCGCCGGCGAGCACGGCCTCCTTCTTGACCACTACGTTGATTTCGCCGTCGGCGAACCTCGTACCAGGATTTCGCGCCTCGCAGCCGTTCAAATCGCGACTTTTGACATGAACGTGTCCACCGCGGCGCCGAATGCCGCCGCGTCAGCGTAGCGCCCGAGGTCCAGGATGAACCATGTCGCGCCCGCGTCGCGCTCGGCTTCGACCTTGGCCCGAGCCTCTGACGGATCGTCCAGCTTGAGGCCTCGGCGCACGATTATGTCCGGATCGGGACGTCCCGCCGCCCGCGCGCGCTGCTTCAATTCCGCCGCCGCGGGCTTCAGTTCCGCCGCGCGAAGCATCGGATGCCATCCGTCGCCGTAGCTCAGCACCCGCTCGATCGCGTGCGCGCCGTTGCCGCCCACCCATATCGGCGGACGTTTCGGATGCGGTAGGAAAACGAACGCAGGGAAGTTGACGAGCTTGCCCCGATACGGCCGGGGCTCGCCTTCGGCCCACAGATGATGCAGGACTTCCAGCGTCTCGGTTGCGATCGCCCCGCGCTTTCGCCGATCGACGCCCAGCGCCTCGAACTCTTCCTTCATCCATCCGACACCAACGCCCAGGATCATCCGCTCGTCCGAAAGTTCCTGAATCGTCGCGACCTGCTTTGCAGTCAGCACGGCAGGACGGTAAGGCAGCACCAGCACCGACACTCCTATCCGTATCCGGCTCGTCATTCCGGCGACGTAGGCGAGCGTCGCGAGCACGTCCAGATAACGTCCGCCGGAGCCTTCGGTCTGGTCGGGCGGGATACACAGATGGTCCGACACGAACAGCGCATCGAAGCCCGCCGACTCGGCGATTCGTACGCATTCGCGAATCGTGCCCGGGCTCGATTGTGGTCCCATGTTTCTTACGGCGACTCCAAATTTCATTCTCTCACCTCCCGGCGTGCGACTTTAGTGTGCTTTTTCGCGCGCTGTGCCAACAAAGTGTTAATCAAGTGTTCAACTTCGGCGCAGAAGATGCCATTGATGAGATTCATTCTGTAACCGGGAGTTAAGGGTGGGGCGTCCATCGGCAAAGGAGCGCAAACCATACAATCTCGACGCACTCCTGGACGTAGCCGTCCGGGTCTTCCTCGAGCGTGGGTACGACGGCAGTTCGCTTGACCAGGTCGCGCAGGCGGCAGGCATCACCAAGGCCAGTATCTACTATCACGTTCGCAGCAAGGAAGAGTTGTTGCTTCGCGGCGTGGGCCGGATCTTCGACGCGTTTTACGCCGTGTTCGACGAACCCAAAGCCCGCACCGGCCCGTCTATCGATCGCCTGCGGCACGTTCTCGTCCGCGCGATCGAAGTCATCACCGTGATGCTCCCGGAGGCGGCACTCCTGATGCGGGTGCGCGGGAACACGCGGGCCGAGCGCCGCATACTCGACCGGCGGCGCGATTTCGACCGCATGATCGTGAAGCTGTTCACCGAGGCTCAGAAGGACGGCGCCATCCGCAAAGACATCCCCGCCGGACTCGTCGATAGGTTCGTATTCGGGATGCTCAACTCCATTACCGAGTGGTATCGTCCCGGCGGTCCGATGGGCACGAAGGACGTCGCGGACGCCGCTTTGAAGATCGCGTTTCAGGGCATCTCGCCGACGCAAGCTCGTTCGCCGGCTCGTTCGGCGACGACGCGCAAACGTCGCTCTTGATGTTTCGACCGATTGGTAGATAGGGTTGGCCCACAGGGAGGGATCGCGATGGGCCGATTCTTTATTCCCGAAACCGGGCTTGCCGAGGCACCCGACGTCCCGCAACCGAACATCTTTCCGATCGAGTGGCGCGTCGATACGCCAAAACTCGCCCAGATTTACGAACGCGCCAAGCACGAGGGCTACGATCCTTCCGCCCTTGCGTGGGACGGCTTCGACCCCGACGCGTGGAGCCGCGACGAACGCATCGCAATGATGTACTGGTTCGCGCTGCTCTCCAACTTCGACGCCTCCGGCCCTCCGGTCTTCGCCAAGGCGATGATCCACGCCTTCGAGACTCACGAGGAGGACCCGGTCCGCAAATGCTTCTTTTCCATCACGCGCGACGAGGTCAACCACGAGGAGACCTGCGGGCGCGTCATCTCGCGCCTGGTTCCCGGCGGTCCGCTCGACTTCGAGCCGCGAACCGAACTGGAGCAGGTCGCGCACAACAATATCCGATGGCTTTACCATAACGGCGGCCGTTACTGGACCGGATACTCGAACGCACTCGGACGTTATCCGCTCGCCGTCCTGTTCACCTCATTCATGATGGGCGAAGTGGCATCCTCGACCCTGTTCCACGGGATGTCGCGCGCATCCGGCCATCCGCTCTTTCGCGACGCATTCCGCCGTATTGGACTCGACGAGGCGCGCCATCTCCAGATTTGTATCGCGCTGCTGGAAAAAGAATGGCCCGGCCTCACCGACGAAGATCGCACCTTCGTCACGCGTCAGCTTCGGGCGGGATTCGTGTTCCTCTCGATGGTCTTGTGGGAGCCGCCCGACCAGTTCTGGGATCTGCCCGACTATTTCCTGACCAACCATCGCGAGCTTCTTCGAATCGCGCGCGAGGCGGGATTGGGCGTGTTGACCGTTGATCAGCAGGCCGACAACTGGCGACTTGCAATCGCGCGCGTCCGGCGTCTGGTCGAGCGATGGGGTATCGAGTTTCCCGCGATACCTGAACTTGATATTGCCGGCGTCGACGTGGGCGATATCACCGCGGAGGACATCATCCCGGTTTTCTAGCGGACGTCTCCGGGCAGAGGAATGTTACCTTGACGCGCCGGGGTGGGCGCGCACGCCGAAACGAACGGGGAGGGCGTTTTCGATGGCGGTCGATCTGTCGATAAAAGATAACGTTGCCGAGGTCGTGCTCAATCGGCCCGACAAGATGAACGCGGTTGACGAGGCGATGGCCGCCGAGTTGATCGAACGTCTGCGCGAGGCCGGGAAGGCCGGTGTACGCACGCTCATTATTCGCGGCGAGGGCCGCGCTTTCTGCGCCGGGCGCGACCTTGGCACCGCCGACCCCGGCAACGAGGACGCGGAAGCGATTCTCGAAGGCACCTTCAATCCCGTAATCAGAGACATCATCGACTTCCCCGCGCCGACCTTCGCCGCCGTTCACGGTCCATGCCTGGGCGTGGGCCTCGGCCTCGCGCTCGCATGCGACGTGGTTTACGTCGCCGATGATCTCAAAATCGGCTCGCCCTTCGGCCGTATCGGCGCGGTGCTCGATTCCGGCGGCCATTACTTCCTCGTCTCGCGCCTCGGCGCCCATCGCGCACTCGAACTGATTTACTCCGGCAGACTGCTTTCGGGTCAGGAAGCCGCGGCGTGCGGACTCGTCAACCATTGTGTCCCGCGCGCCGAACTGTTCGAGAAGGTTAGGGGTCTCGCCGAGAGCGTCGCGAAAGGACCGACGGCAGCGTTCATGGAATCGAAGCGGATCGTCAGGGCGCTCGCCGAGGAAGGTATCGGTTTTGGCGAAGTGCTGCGGCGCGAGGCCAAGGCGCAGGGCGCGGCGGGTCGCACGGCGGATTACAAGGAAGGCATCAGCGCCTTTCAGGAAAAACGCTCGCCCAACTTCACCGGCCGCTGATACCTGCGCGCCGGAAGAAAGAGCAGGGGGCATCGCCGACGCAAAAGGGGGGCAGGGCGGTCATAACCGACTGAAACGGAGCGTGTCGTCGCACGCGCCGTGCGTGCCGTGAACTTTTCGGCAAACCATCTGCCTCCGTCACCTGGAAAGGAGTTGTCAATGAACGGAAGAACCGTTGAACCACGACGCTCGCCCGCGCATCCGCGCGCTCAGACGCCCGGTCTGTCGATTGAAAGACGCAAAACGATGCGCCCCGGGTTCATATCGGTTGGCGTCGCCCTGATTCTCGGATTGCTGATTGGCGCGGGCGCCGCTGCCGGTGGATACTTCATCGGTTATGGCTTCTACCAGGGGCGCCGCGGCGAACGCTATGTGACAGTGAAGGGATTGGTCGAGCGCAACGTGAAGGCTGACCTCGCCGTATGGAAACTCAACTTCAGCGCGACCGGCGCCGATATCGCAACCGTCAGCGCGGAGAGCGATAGCGAGAGCGCGCTGGTGCGCGCGTTTATCACCAAGGCGGGTTTCACCGACAAGGAAGTCTCAGCGCTGCCGACAAAAGTAATCGATCGGTTCGCCAATCCGTTCGCCACGACCAACCTCAGTCCCGATCAGCGCTACGTGATAACCGGCGGTTACGAGATCCGCACCTCGCGCGTCGATCTGGTGCAACGGGTGAGCCAGACCACCGGCGACCTGATTCGCGAGGGCGTGGTTCTCGGAGGCAACCAGTTTCAGGGCGGTGCCAATCCCGCCTATCTGTTCACGAACCTGAACTCGATTCGGCCCGCGATGCTGGCGCAGGCGACCAAGAGCGCGCGCGCCGTGGCCGAGCAGTTCGCGGCAGACTCGCATAGCCGCCTCGGTACGATTCGT
>JBJKQX010000397.1:0-4925 GCA_046704965.1 Binataceae bacterium (SeqCode) | reverse complement strand
AACAAAACGTGCAGGCCGGCATTTTCTCCCGAGACCGTCACCCGATCGCCGAAATTTTGCGCGACTGCTTCCAGCAGCGCCTCGCGGCGCGCGGCATTTCGTGCCCTCAGCCGCCGCACGTGCCGTTCGAAATGGCCCTCACGTATGAAATCGATCAAAGCCAACTGCGGAAGGGTCGGATTTCCGGTGTCGGTCAGCGCCTTTGCGGAGCGGAAAGGCTCAACCAACTGTTTTGGCAGCACGAGATATCCCGTCCGGAGCGCCGGAAACATCAGCTTTGAGAACGTGGCAGCGTAAATCACCCGCGAGGCCCGATCCAAGGCATAAAGGGCCTCGACCGGACGCCCCGAATAGCGATATTCGCTGTCGTAGTCGTCCTCGAAAACGTATGCGCCGCTGTGTCGCGCGAAATCGAGCAGTTCGAGCCGCCGCAACAGGGGCATCATGGCGCCGGTCGGAAACTGATGCGATGGAGTGACGACCACAAGTCGGCATGTGTCGCCGGCCAAACCCGCATCCTCGACCCGAAGCCCATGCTCATCCACCGCGACGGCGTCCACCCTTGCGCCCGCGCCAGCCATCACGGCTCTCGCCGCGCGATAATGAGGCTCTTCGATTATCACCGCGTCTCCCGGGTCGATAAGCACGCGCGCCGCCAGATCGAGAGCCTGCTGCGATCCACTAACGATCATGATTTGCTCGGGATCGCACGAGATGCCGCGCGCGCGATGGAGGTACTCGGATATTGCCCGCCTGAGTTCCGGCACTCCCTGCACGGGTCCGTAGTCGAGGTCACGAATCGAGGCGCGTCTGGCCCGTCGAGCGAGCAGACGGCACCAGGTCTCGTGGGGAAAATCCGTCAGAGAGGGGCGGCCGTAGCGGAAGTCGTAGGGAAGTATCGAGCGCCTTGGTTCCCAATTGAACTCCACGCCGGCGGATTCGTCAGCGACGCGGCGCGCAAAGGCAGAAAGCCGCGGCGGTCCCCCTTCGCCATCGGGCGACGATGGAACCGAAGCTCCGGCAACGGTTGTCAAATTTTCGGGGAGTTCCGGCGCTACGAACGTACCTGCCCCTGTACGCGCCGTCAGGTAACCCTCTGAAATCAGTTGCTCATAGGACAGGAGCACCACGTTTCGAGAGACGGCCAATTCGGCCGCGAGCAACCTTGTTGGTGGAACTTTTGCGCCCGGAGCCCATCCGCCTCTCAATATCTCGGCGCGGATGGCCCGGTACACCTGCGCATAAAGAGGACCATCATTATCCAGCCTTGGCATCATTGCGACACGACCATCGCCATAAATTGGCCCTATCATTTGAGCATAAATTGGCTCTTTTGACATGCCGCATTGCGACCTATGTTGTGCTCTGAACCAGATTAAGCGGAGGGCGATACAAATGACTCCGTGCGAAGGATTTATTCGCAGGTACGCCGAGTTCGGACGCAACCCGAGTGTCGAGGACTACGTCCGGCTTTTCGATCCCGAGGGCACCGTGTTGCATCCCGGGATGACGACGCCGATAGGAACGGACAGGATTTCGGATTTCGCCGCCCGCGCGTTCGTCAACCTTCGGAACTATCGACTTGAGCCGGTTCGATGGGGCGGGCGCGAGAATACGGTTTTCGTGGAAGCGCGCAACTCCGCCATCGTCGCCGGTACACGGATCTCGTGGCCGGTGCTCTATTGCGCCGAGCTTCGAGGCGAGCACGTCCTGCAAGGGCGAGCTTACTACGACCGGGCCGCGATTCTGCTGCACTGGACTCCGGCAGAGATGGCGGACCGAAGCCCGGATGCACACTCGCGCGTGCTCGAAGCGGGAACGACCAGCGGCGACGGAATGCGGGAACCAGCCATCGCGGCGGCGCTCGAAGAATTTGCGAGCGCCTACGTCGAGCATTGGAAGCGGCCCAATCCCGCCAGATTCCCCCTCTTCTACCATCGCGACGGACGCCTGATTAACCCGGAACTTGCGCATCCGTTGGAGCGCGACGAGATGGCGCCGTATTACGCGGAGATGATGACGCAGATTCCGGGTCTGAGATGCCTGCTGCAGGATTGGGCGATAGGCGGGCGGTTTCTGTTCTTCGAGTGGGTTGTAACGGGTAGCGTCGGCGGCAAATTGTTCGAGCTTGGGATGGCCGAGCGGCTCACGATGGACGGGGCGCTGGCGCGGGAAAGCGTCGGCTACTTCGACTCGCTGGGGATTCACGACCTTCTCGATCCCGAGACTGCGCTTAGAGCAACCGTGGCGTCATGGGCGGGAGCGGGAGTCTAGGCGCTCGCGAAGCGGAGCAATACGAGGATGGATAAACTCAGAATGCTTGAGGAGATGCAGCTGCCGTTCTCCAGGCTGCTGGGCGTCAAATTCCTGAGCGCAGAACCGGAGCGGGTGCGCGCCGAGATGGAAGTGCGCGAAGACCTGTGCACGCGTCCGGCGGTGCTCCATGGCGGTGCGATGATGGCGATGGCCGACACGCTTGGAGCGTGCGCCACGGTGATCAACCTGCCCGAAGGAGCGGGAACTACAACGATTGAATCGAAAACCAATTTCCTCGCGGCGGCTCCGGTCGGCACAAAGGTGATCGGCGAGTGCGTGGCGCTCCATCGGGGAAAGAGCACGATGGTCTGGCAGACGCGGATAACGTCACAGGAAGGACGCCTGCTTGGAATCGAGACGCAAACCCAGATGGTGCTGCGCCCCGCGGGGTCGTGAACACGCACGGACGGCGAAGCCTGAATTGGCGCCGCCGTCCAAATACTCAAAAGATCGCCGCCGCGGATGATATCAACCGCAGCTGGTGTCTCCGCCGACGCTTATATCTGCGGGCGCTCCGTATGCCATTGGGTCGCGCGCTCGTAGGCAGCGCCGGCACGAATCAGCGTCGCCTCGCCCAGCATACGGCCTACGAACTGCAGGCTCGGAGGCGGAGCACCGTTGCCCGGACCACCCGGCATCGAGAGCGTCGGATTGCGGCTCATGTCGAACGGCGCGGTGAATGCCAGCAGCGGATTCGGTTCCTTGAAGGACTCGGCGCGCGGCGGTATGGCGTCCTTGGGCAGAGTGGCCGCAGGCATCGAAGGACAGGCTATTAGATCGACGTGCTCCAAGAGATGCTGGAAGCGGGCGGCGAAGCGCTCGCGAACCATATGAGCGGCGGCGTAGTCCTGACCGCTGATCGACGCTCCCAGTTCCAGGAACGAGCGGAAGCCGGGGCCGTAGTCACCAGCCCGCGACGGATATGTCGCGCGATGGGCATCGGCGGCCTCGGCAGCGCACAGCGTGGTCCACGCGCCAAGGCACGGCTCCACGTCGGTCATCGTGACCTGTACGATGCGAGCACCGATTCGTTCGAGATCGCGAATCGCGCCGGTAACGGCAGCCGCAACGTCGTCCGAGGCCCGCGCGATATACTTCTCATCGACGCCCACACGAATTCCGTTCGCGCCCGCGCTCACCGCCGCGGCGTAGTCGTCCAGCGGCGCGTCGAGCGAGGTATCGTCCAACGGGTCGCGTCCCGCGATAACGCTAAGCGTCAGCGCCGCGTCGCCCACGCTGCGGGTTATCGGTCCGATATGGTCCAGGGACTCGCCGAGAGCACACACTCCGTACCTGCTCACCCGTCCCCACGTCGGCTTCAATCCCACGACACCGTTGGCGGCAGAAGGAAACCGAATCGAGCCGCCGGTGTCGGTTCCTATCGAGGCGTAGCATAGGCCAGCCGCGGTGGCAGCGCCCGAACCGCTCGACGACGCACCGGGCCATAGCTCGGGACTCCACGGATTATTCGGGCCGGGAATCTCCGGATGGTACCAGGCCATCGCGAATTCGGTCAGATGCAGCTTGCCGAGCAGGACAGCACCGGCAGCGTCGAAGCGATCAACGACGGTCGCGTTAGAGTCAGGGCGCCAGTCGCGCAGCACCTTGCTCGCGCAGGTGGTAGGGACGCCTTTGGTCCAGCAGAGATCCTTGACGGCGACCGGGACGCCATGAAGCGGTCCGCGCCGCTTGCCCGCTGCGATTTCCTTGTCGGCGGCTTCGGCCTGACGGATCGCGGAATCATCGAGGACGGTCAGGTACGCACGCAGCGTGGGGTTGAGCTGATGGATACGATCGAGAACGGCGCGCGTGACCTCGACCGAAGTGACTTCGCGGCGCCCGAGCAGCGTCGAGAGTTCGGCCAGCGTCATGAAGCATAGAGTCTTAGCGTCCATTTCAGGCCTCCAGGTACACTCGACTACTTAGTCCAGCGCCACCCGTGCCTCAATGATCGAGTTCGTTTCCTCTGGCGCAGCAGTCCGAAAGCCCATGAAAGCATGGCACCCAGAGAAAGTGCCGTGAACGAACGCGCGGGGCTTGCGGAGCGTGGCCAGAACGGGCTGTATCGGGGGTGCGGGAAGAAAAAAGTGCCCGAATTGCCTCCGAACGCGCAGACTTGGTTGCTCAGCGCTACGGAAAATGTAAGATGAATGGTTCGAGCGGGGTCGTAGTTCAGCCCGGTTAGAACGCCGGCCTGTCACGTCGGAAGTCGTGGGTTCAAATCCCATCGGCCCCGCCAATTATCCAAGGCTGCCCGGACGGCCCGAGCAAAGCTCGAAGATACCGCTCCGGATTGCGGATGAGAAAACGAGAAGACCTTGAAGCTGACCGAACAGACCAAGAGTATTTCAAAAGAAAACGCGCTAGACGCGCGTCGTTGGGTGCTGATCGACGCGGACGGGCGAGCGCTGGGACGTATTGCGGCGCGCGCGGCGATGATTCTCCGCGGCAAGCATCGCCCCGATTTCACCCCCAATCAGGATACCGGTGACTTCGTCATCGTGATCAACGCGGGCAAGGTCAAGCTGACGGGCAACAAGGCCACGGACAAGCTGTACTATCGCCATACGGCTTATCCGGGCGGACGTCGCAGTATCTGGGCCGGCACG
>JBJKQX010000396.1:0-5179 GCA_046704965.1 Binataceae bacterium (SeqCode) | reverse complement strand
TAGTCTATCCGCTCACGTTGATTCGCATAATCATAGGCCCAGAATGCGTTGCCGGAACCGGTCCGCAGATATCGTGCTAAGGAGTTTTTCCCAAAGACAAGCTGCGTCTCAAATTGGACAGGTACGCAAATCGTCGCTGCAGATGCCTGCAGATCGAACAAAGCGACGACAAGTAACGCGATCGCGAGCGAAGCAAAAAGCGATGCTATCCGGTGGCTCATGGTTTTCCCTTTTCGGCTTCCAGTATCCAATCGAGATCCTTTCCGAGTGCAGACGATTTTCGCACCCCTTTAAGCAAACCTTGCCTAGGCTTAACGTGTCAAACTCTCAAGCAGAGTCATTTACGCTTTGCTTCCGAGACTTACGCTGAAATACGATGACACTGCACAAGTTCGCAGATCGTCTTACGGTCTTGTTGATTCGCGGCTTAGATTTGCACGTCCGTCGTCGGTTGCGACGGCTCCATGAAACCTTCCGACCTGCCCCCGGTCCTCAAAACCATCTGGGCGAAGGCGTGCGCTGAACCCAGGCCCAGCGGCATGCGATAGATCAGTTGCGCAACGCTAAATGAAAGTGACATCGCAAACACCGGTGCTTCGGGAGCAAGACTGCTGAAGGCTTTGACGGCGACAGCCTGCAAAAATCCCAGACCGGCCGGAGTAAGGCCCAACCCTCCTACACCGAAGATCAGCGGCGAAAGCGCCAGAACCTGCACCAGCGGCACGTGCAGGCCAAAGGCGTGCATGCATATCCAGAAAAGAAATCCTTGTGGCACAAGAATCGCGGTGCGGATAGTCAGTAACTCAGCGTAAATCTCGAGATTCGCTTTGCGAAAACTTACCAGCGAAGGACGCGAGTAAAGCCACTTTTCGAACCGGGTGCTCGGCTCGCGCCACATCCACCATGCCGCAACCAACATGAAGAAAACGAACGCGGCGCCGGCGTAGGGCATGAAGTCGCGGATAGGCGAACTCGGCACCAGAAACCCTGCCGCGAGAATTGCCGAAGAGAACACTATTCCGTCGATGAAGCCGAAGAAGCTTATCGTGAAACCGCCGGCCAGCCATCCAACGCCCTTTCGCCGGCGCAGGAACAACACCATCGCCGCATTCGAAACGAGGATATTGATGGCCTGGAGAAAATAGGCGGCAGCCGTGGCAGGCAGCAGTTCCCGGTAACCGGTATGTTCGTGGAAATGAGTGAACATGCGGGCGAAAAGCAGATTCTCGCCCAGAAACCAGATGAAGAACGACGCCAGCGTGGCCGTAATGAACAGTTCCAGTTGGGCGCCTTCGAGACTGCTTATCACTTGCGAGAAATTTATTCCGCGCAGCGCAAACCAGATGATCGCCCCGGCGATCGAGTAGACCCCGGCGGCTTCGAGAATCATCCTGTTTCTAGGCTTCATGCGGCATCGAAACTACGGCGACCGGCGGAAACGAATTTCGACCATCTAGGCAGGATTCTCTGCTCGAACTCCTTCGACCACGCTCGGGCCCTCGCCAAGCTTGACGATCCGCGCGAGCTTGAGACCTGCCGCCTCCAGCAGTGCGCGGAACTCCGCTTCGGTTCTCTCGCGGCCGCCCGGACCCACCAGCATGTTGAGGTCGGCCATCGCGAGCCCCTGATGCTCCGGTGTCGTCTGGGGGGTGTCGGGCATGATGCGTTCGACGATCAGCACGCGGCCATGCGGAGCCATCGCGGCGCAGCAGTTCTTGAGAATCGTGACGGCGCGCGCGTCGTCCCAATCATGAACGATACTCTTGAGGATGCAGGCGTCGGCGCCGCCTGGCACGTCCTTGAAAAAATCCCCGGCAACAAATTCGCATCGCGCTTCAACGCCCGCCTGCGCGATATTACGCCGCGCGCCTTCCGCGCTATGTTCCATGTCGTAAATGACGCCGCGCATCGAGGGATAAGCGCGGAGAATAGTGATAACCAGTTCACCGTATCCGCCGCCGACGTCCACCAGCTTTCCGATTCCGGAAAAGTCGTAATGCCGCGCGACTTCCTGCGCGGCCTGACGCGTGAACTGCGCCATCGCGGCGTTGAAAACCGCGGCCTTTTCGGGGTCTGCCGCCAGAGCACCGAACACGTCGTCGTCTCCAAGGAGTTGGCGCGCATTTTTGCCGGTGCGAACCGAATCGACAAGGCTGCTCCATGACGGCCACATTATCTCGGCGAAGTGCAGAACCATCGCACGCATCGAATCCGGCGTGTCTACACGAAGAAGTTGCCCCAAGGGCGCGAGCGAAAATTTGCCGTCGCCATCCGCCTCGGTAACCACGCCAACCGTGACCAGCGCCCGCATCAGGCGTCTCACCGCATCCTCGTTCGCACCGGTCGCGACGGCGATTTCTTTCGCGGTCATGGTATTATTCGCAAGCAGGTCCGGAATCCCCAGACGCGCCGCTGCCCGCAGCACGGGGAGGTACCAGAAGCCATTCAGCATCCGCCGCAGTTCAGCGCGCGGCGACAATTGAGATCCCCGCTCTGCTTCCGAGCTCATAATTGCACTCCTTTCACTTAAACGAGCGATGATGCCTTAACTTCGGGACAATCGTGTCGACTCCAAGGCCCGTAGATACTGACTCCCAAACGTTACACCGATCGATACACAGTGTTCATCAGGCGCTGCATTCCCAGTGAAAGCGTGAAAGAGGTAAATCTCAGCAGCAGGAGCATTCGTCACCACGCCATGCCGAGCGTCCCTCGCGCCCAATGAAATAGACCATCACCAACGCCGCGGCCGGATCGGCCCACCACCATCCGAACGCAAGATTGAGTCCCAGACCGGCGAGCGTTATCAGGCAGAGCCAGAAGCACGCCGTGGCCTGAAACGCATCCGAAAAAAGCGCGCCGCTTTCAAGCTCCGTTGCAGTGCGCCGCTTGGCCCGGCCCAGCCACAACATCACGACCATCGCAACAGCGGTCAACACCATCCCTGCAACACTCGGCGCCGGCTTAGCCGTCCACAAAAACGCGCTCACAGCGTCGAACGCGATGTAAGCGGCGAGAACAAAAAGCGACGCTCCAACCATCTGGCGGGCGCGCCGATCAATCGTCTCGATATGTGCGAGCGGGTAGCCGCGCTGTTCCGTCTTAAGCCGCCAAACCAGGATCAACGCCGAGGCCAGTTCCGCCACACTGTCTATGCCGAACCCGAGCAGTGCGACACTGCCGGCGTGCAAGGCGGCAATCAGCGCAACCGTCGCTTCGACAACCTCCCATCCGATTGTCAGATACTCCAGTCCGAGTCCGGTCTGCACCAACGGCGCACGCGCGTCCATATTGGCGCAGCCGCAGGCCTTGGACGCGCAGCACGTCGAGGGATTTGAATCGTCGCACGGCTGCTGGGCGCAAGAACATGGCTCGCGCAATATCTCCAGCGACCGGGAAGGAGATGATGACTCTTTCACACTCTCACGTTAGGCAGTCGTCGGTTGCAGGATCAACCCGAAAGCCGTCGGGCCTGCCATGAGGCTGTCGCGACCAGGGACGGCCGCGTCCAAAGCCCGATCTCTTCGCAACAATACCCCCGGATTTCCGTTATCGCCGTGGGCCAACAATTTGATAAAAGCCTGCAGGGTTTCTGGCAGGCGCTGGTTTTCCAATTCATACGGGGAGTCTTGATACATGGGTATGCTCGATGGTCGCACAGCCATAATCACCGGAGGTTCCGGCGGAATCGGTCGCGCAGCGGCGAAGCGATTCGTCCACGAGGGCGCAAACGTTCTCCTGGTCGATATCGAAGAGCGCGCGTTGCGTGCCTGCGTCGATGAGATCGGAGAGAAACACGCCAGCTGGGTGTGCGCGGATGTTACCAGCGAAGAGGATAATCGGCGGTTTGTGGAGACCGCGGTCGAACGCCATGGCCGAATCGACATATTCCTCGCGAACGCGGGCGTCGAGGGCAAGTTTGCGCCTATCCCGGAATTGCCACTTGACGTTTTCGACCGCGTCATAGCGGTCAACGTCCGCGGCGTGTTTCTCGGCATGCAGCATGTGATTCCCGCGATGGCGAAGGGCGGCGGCGGAAGTATCGTGATTACCTCATCGATTGCCGGCATCCACGGCTCACCCGGTGGTTCGGCATATGTGACGAGCAAGCACGCGGTGATCGGCATGATGCGTACGGCCGCGCTGGAATGCGCCCCACTCAAGATCCGCGTCAACACCGTTAATCCCGCGCCCATCGAGACGCGCATGATGCGCTCGATCGAGGAGAGCGTCATGCCGGGTCATCCGGGACAGGCCAAGGAACAGTTTCAAAGCGCGATTCCCATCGGGCGGTATGGAGAACCCGTGGAAGTTGCGGACGTGATGCTGTTCCTCGCGTCGGATCAGAGTCGCTACTGTACCGGCGGCGTTTACATGGTGGACGGGGGTCTTTCAGCGGCCTGACAGGCCGGATGGTTATACTCCCGCGCTGATACTGTACTGTGTTGCCGCCGACGCCACCGGCAGCAACGTTCACCACGCGCTATGGTTGCGGCGCCAGCTGATGACCGTTGGCGGACAACTGGCCCTGCGAATAATCAATCTTGCAGACGTAGTTGTTATTCTGCTGGACTAACAGACCGCTACTCATGATCTGTTTCCGATCCTTTGCACTTGTCACACTGTCCACTATGGAAACCGGAACTACGAGGCTCCCCGATGCGAATGCATATCTGTCGAGCAAACGGAACCAGTCTTCTGTTCGCTTGACGTGCTAATCTGGCAGCCATGGGAGAGGGCCCCGTGATCATCGCCTGTCTGCATACCGCGCAGAGCAATATCGCCGTTTTCGAAACTGCTCGCGATTCGCTTGGTATCAATGATGTCGCGCTGCGCCACGAAGTGCGCGCGGATTTGCTCGCGGCGGCAGAGCAAGCTGGAGGCTTGACTCCCGAAATCGCGGCTGAGACCGTCGCGGCACTGCGTCGGTTGTCAACGAAAGCCGACGCCGTCGTCCTGACCTGCTCGACTCTGGGTCCTGCCGCTGCCGAGGCGCACTTGCCCGGGTCGGCCCCGATGATGCGCGTCGCCAGCGCCCTTGCGAGCGAGGCCGTGCGCGACGGTGGACTCGATGTCGCCCTGTGCGCGGTTGCCACCACGCTGGCGCCCACGGGCAGCCTGTTCGAGAACGCCGCTGGGAAAACGGGAGCGACGGTCGACGTGCGTCTTGTCGATCGGG
>JBJKQX010000395.1:0-5104 GCA_046704965.1 Binataceae bacterium (SeqCode) | reverse complement strand
ACAAGCAGGACTATCTCGAACTGTTTCGCGACATACCGCTGGATCGCATATCCGTATCGTTCTCCGTCCCTCCGCTCTACTCGGTAGCGGGTCTTTTCCTCGCGGCCCGCGCCTACGGCTTCCCGGTGGAACGCCTGCGCGGCTCGACCGTCCTGGCTCCCTTCTATTGTGAGGATGTCAGCTACGCCACGCACATGCCGTTCGACGCACGGGTACGAACGGCTTGCGACGTTATCGAGTTCTGCGCAAAGGAGATGCCGCGTTTTCACGCGTTCATCGAAGACACCTACTACTTCAGCGAGTCCGGGCTGGACGCGATCGAGGAGATGGCTCTCGGCTTCGTAGAGATCCGTCATCTGGTTCACGAGATGCTGAGGCGCGGAGTGGACATCGACGCCTTCGCCCCGCGCATCGCAATCCTGGTCAACTGCAGCATGGATTTCTTCGAGGAGATCGCGAAGATTCGCGCCACGCGGCGATTGTTTGCGCGCATGATGAGGGACGAGTTCGGCGCCAAGGATCCCCGCTCGTGGTCGGTGGTGATAACCAGTCATACCTCGGGTTTGACGCTGACCGCGCAGCAGCTTCCCAACAATATCGTGCGCGGTACCACCCAGGCGCTTTCGCTGGTTCTTGCCGGCGCGCAGGCGGTCGAAATATCGGCGTTCGACGAAGCGCTGCGCACGCCGACGCCCGAAGCTGCTCTGGTCGGACTCAGAACCCAGCAGGTTATCGAGGCGGAAACCGGTGTCTCAAAGGTGGTCGATCCTCTCGCCGGCTCCTACTACGTCGAATCACTGACCAACGAGATGGAACGCCGCATCGAGGCGATGGTGCAGGAAATCGAGGAAAAAGGAGATCCGCGAGAGTTGCAGGAGTCGGGATGGTTCCGATCCTTTTTCGAGGACAAGATGCAGAGCTACCAGAGTCGCCTGCAAAGCGGCGAGCAAATTGTCATCGGTGTGAACGCCCATCAAATTCCTCCCAAGGAAGACGGATTGCTGCGTGAGGTATCGGAGGAAAAGATCGCTCCATACCGCGAGCGGATAGCCGATGTCACAACGTTCAAGGCCAACCGTGACCTTGCCCGGACAAAAGCCGCACTGATGACGGTGCGTGAGCGGACCAAGGAAGGTCAGAACCTGATGCCCGCGGTTATCGAAGCAACGGAAGCGTCGGCCACGATGGGTGAAATAGCCGGAACGATTCGACAGGCGTACGGATTTCCCTATGACCCCCACGGCGTGGTCCAACCTGTGATCTGAGGACGAGAGTAATGGCAAACGGGCGGATAGTAATTGGAATGATGGGGCTTGATCAGCACGAGCTCGGAGCCATAGCGGTGGCGCGATTGCTGCGCGACGCAGGTATGGAGGTGGTCTACGCGGGCCGTTTCAACACCCCCGAGAGCATGGTCCGGACCGCTATTGACGAGGATGCCGATATCATCGGTATCAGTTGTCACTCATGGGAGTACGTCGAGTACCTGCCGGAGTTGATGGGTTTGATAGCGGAGAAGAAGATGGACGTTTCGGTGGTTCTGGGAGGGTCGGTCATAACTTCCTCGGACGCAACCAAGATGAAAGAGCAGGGAGTCGCGGCCGTGTTTGGCCCGGGTTCCGGCTCCGACATCGCCGAGACGGTCACCCAACTGGTGAGCGCACGCCAGCAGAGGATTGCGATGGCCTGACATGCAGCGGAGCCATACGCTCGACCGCGTGGAGTCATCCAGACGAGACGTTGCCGATCTCCTGACCTTTCGATAGTTCAGGAAATGTGAAACAATACTCGCTCGGGGAACAAAAATCCTCGGTTTCGGGTTATTCCTCCTGTGAAGCGAGGTGTTACCGTCATGAGTGAAAGTGAAACATCCATAAGAGAGAAGGTCAGGGAAACGTACGCGAAGGCGGCGCTGCGAGCCAGCGGCCAGAGCGGTTCGTGCTGCGGAACACAGTCGGCCTGCTATGATCCGATCACGTCGAATCTGTATGAGGCCCGTGAAACCGCCGCGCTTCCGGCCGAGGCGGTCGCCGCGTCGCTCGGATGCGGCAATCCGACGGCGCTCGCCGACCTTCGAGAGGGCGAGACCGTGCTCGACCTGGGTTCCGGAGGCGGAATCGACGTGTTGCTTTCCGCGCGTCGCGTGGGGCCGACCGGCAAAGCCTACGGGCTTGATATGACCGACGAGATGCTGGCGCTGGCGCGCGACAATCAGCGCAAGGCGGGCGTTCAAAACGTCGAGTTTCTGAAAGGACATATCGAGAGCATCCCGCTGCCCGACGATTCCGTCGACGTCATAATTTCCAATTGCGTGATAAATCTGTCGGGGAACAAGGATCGGGTCATGGCCGAAGCGTTCCGTGTGCTGCGCCCTGGCGGTCGGCTCGCCGTCTCGGACATCGTTGTGCGCGGGGACGTACCAGCCGATATTCGCTCCGACATGGAACTGTGGACCGGATGCGTCGCCGGTGCGCTGGATGAGGCAGATTACCGGTCAAAGCTCACCAAGGCGGGCTTCGCGGCTATCGAGGTGGAACCGACGCGAATCTACGGCGCCGATCAGGTCAGAGAGTTTCTCGCGAATTCAAGCCTGGACGCGGACAAAGTTATTCCGCTCGTCGACGGCAAGTTCATGAGCGCGTTTATCCGCGCACGAAAACCCGCCTCGAGCGCAAGCTGCGCCACGGTCGAAACGTCACGCGACGCCGGCCGTCGCCGGGGACTCTGGTGAACCGAGACATTTCGGTCAGCGCGCTAAACCGACGGGTCCAAGCAACTTGTAGTATCGAGCGCGACGGCGGGCAGGGTTATCTGCCCGCCGTTTCGTTTTCGGGCGGTGCGTATTAGCGCTTCACCTCTTCGGCGGTAACTCGCTTGCCTATCGGTGAGAACACGAACGCCCCGAGATTCGTCATGTCGAGGCTATCGCTCATGACCATCGCAGGTGTGCCGACTCGCGCTTGTAACTCGTTGAGTGCAGCGGCCGGATTGTCGGTTTCGAGTTCATAGAGCGCCAGGTATCGCCACTGGCTCTTGGTCCCGGCCATCTGCGCGTCGCTCAGGCGGAAACGCTGAGCGGCAACGATGCCTGGAATTTGCAACACGTCGGGAATGTGCTGCTTGTCGTACCACTCGTTGTATTCCGAGTCCCGGTTGCCGGTCGGATTGGTAAGAACCACGAAAACGTGCTTGCTCATGACGAATTCTCCCCTCGAGATTTGCCCAACGACCGGTTACACCCGATGCCCCTCACTTTGCAAACCCACTTCGCATCGCTATGCCAATGTGATTCGTCATGACCGAAGCGAATTGGAAGAACGTATCGCAGGGCGCCGCCTTTTGCCGCTGAACTACGGCCTTCGCGTCACTTGGTAACGAACATTTAGCGTAACAGATGCTATAACACCGTAGATGGGAATCGTGACCGCCGCCCGTGGGCTGGCGCGCTACCACGGCATCTCTCATCTTTCCTCCGCCGCGATAGCCGCGCTTAAGCCGCTCGACTTTCATGTCTACATGCTGCACGAGGACGAAGCGCCCGTTGTACCTGTCCCGATGGGCGTGAGCGTACATGCGGACGCCATTGATCGGTTGCGCCGGCACAGAAAGGGACGCAACGATCTTCCCAACGAATTCTGGCGTGATGAGATCAACGGAGCGACTACCTGCTTCGTCTCTGAGGTGAACGAAGAGCTTGCCAGCGTGTCGTGGATGTATGCCTATCCCGCGAAGCGCTCAATGCTTGTTCTGGCGCCAGGAGACGCCGAATGCTCGGGGGCGTATGTTCTCCCCGCCTTTCGCGGTCGCGGGCTATATGGCGTGCTGGGGACCTTTCTAGGTGACTGGTGGCTCAGCAACAACGGTGGACGGGTGTTCGCGGTAGTCGCGTCAAACAACCCTGTGTCGATGAGACAGACCGAGTGGATGGGATACCGGGATGTTGCCGTACTCCACCGCAATAGCTTTTTCGGCTCACGGTTCCACACCGCTCGTTTTCCTCACGACTAGAGAACTGCCTCTTCCGGGAATCAAGGCCGCACACGATATTGACCGCGTCGAGACGGGCACGCCAGCCGCGATAATCGCGAAATCAGGTCACGCCGGCACCCGTGCGGCCCAGAGAGATGCGGGTTGTTCGCGGGTGTGCGCTCGTATCCGGTCGATTTTATTTGGTGGGCCGTCGGAGGCTCGAACTCCGGACCCGCTGATTAAGAGTCAGCTGCTCTACCAACTGAGCTAACGGCCCACCGAGGAACTGCTTACGTAGCAGGATGTTTGGGGTGAGTGAAGGGATTTGAACCCTCGACCACCGGAGCCACAATCCGGTGCTCTGCCAACCTGAGCTACACTCACCATCGTATGGCGCCTACCTCGCGCCACTCAATTCATTGACCACGTGGTGCGCCAGAAGGGATTCGAACCCCTGACCCGCGGCTTAGAAGGCCGCTGCTCTGTCCTCCTGAGCTACTGGCGCATTAAATCGGGGCGAGCCGATTTGAACGGCCGACCCCCTGCTCCCAAGGCAGGTGCGCTACCAGGCTGCGCCACGCCCCGAGTCTTAACGGATTAACATACGCGCGATAGTAGTCTCAACAGCGTCCCGCCTCTCACGACTCAGATTCTATCAATTCGTCGCCGAATCCGCGCGTCTCAAGGTTACGGCTGGCCGACGGCGAATAGAAGACCGGCCTCTGAACCGTTACGAAGTTTGTCCCCGAAAAGACGTGGGAGTGCTCCCGATCGATACATTCATCGGCAAAAATCTAGAAAATGAGCTTGGCACGCTCCGTGCTCGAAACTTGAGTTAGCTCGCGCATAAGTTGACCCAGTCCTTTCGGGCGAAATGTTCCGCGAGCCCGTTAGAAAGGATTTAGTGCCCTTGTCCCAAGCAAAAAGAGCACGCCTCGGACCATCGATGAAGCCAGTGGTAAGCTTGCTTATTGCCTTGGCTCTTCTTATGTCGCCGGCGCCCTATTTGCTGGGAAGCTGCTCCGCCGCGACTCCTGATGGATCCATGCTCGCGACGAATTGTGGTCAAATGCCATGTTGCTGTGGCATTCAGCATCGGTGCGAAGGGATCGCGTGCAGCGTCGCAAACGCATGC
>JBJKQX010000394.1:0-2582 GCA_046704965.1 Binataceae bacterium (SeqCode) | reverse complement strand
ATCGAATCGCGCCGGTTACCGCGCATTCGATCGCGACTATCAACGAGCTTGCGCCAGGCAGAACCACGTTGGGCTTCGCTACCGGCAACACTGCACGGCGCGTAATGGGAATGCCCCCGGTGTCGCTCCGGGAATTCCGACACGAATGCGAAACTATCCGGGACCTCTTGCGTGGCGGCGTAGCCACCTACCACGAGGGAGCCCGTTCAAGTAAGGTCCGCCTGGTCCATCAGGAAGACGGCTTTATCAGGCTGAAGCCGCGCATCCCGTTTTACGTGGGCGCCGCGGGACCGAAAGCTACCGCGCTGGCGGGCGCAGTGGGCGACGGGTTAATCGCGTCGGCTGCCATTGGTCCGGAATTAAGAAATTCGCTTGACAACGCGCTGGCTGCGCGCGCCTCGGCCGGAATCAACGAACCGTTCAAGGTCGTCGCAATGTTCGGTACGTATGTGACCGCGCCCGGCGAGGCGCCGGATTCTCCGAGCGCGCGCGAGGCGCTGGGCCCGCAGATTCTCGCGTTCCTTCGTTACGCGCTGGACAATTTCCGTGGTGACCGTTCGGAGATGCCGGACTATCTGGCGGCCTTCGCGGCTGAAGTGGACAAGATACCTGAGCCGCATCATTTGCAACTGTACGATCGCTACTTTATCGGTACCCCGGAGCGGTTTTCCCGCTTTGTCAATTCCGAAACGATCGCGAGCATGACCGTCAGCGGACCACCCGATTTTGTCCGGCAGAAGGTCGAGGAAACGTTCAGTGCCGGAGCTGATGAAATCGTGCTGTGGCCCTTGGGCAACGGACGCTCGATCGATAACTTCCGCCGCTTTTATGAAACCGTGGTCAAAAAGGTAGTGTGAAGCGTCCGCCTTCGTCAGCACATATCGCTCTGTTGCGACGCGATAGGAAGGCGTGTGGTCGGCATGCGGCGGGACTTGGCAAAATCGCACGCACACGTGCGGGTTTCTCGCGATTATCCGAAATGTGCGGAAATTTAGCGACTGAATAGTGGATGACGCCGCCCGATGCGAGGCGCTCTCTGTCAACCCGGCGCATTCCGGTTAACGGCGCGGCGTCATAGCCGAGATTCGCCGGGATCCGCGTATAGACGCGCCGTGCTGCGATGACACGCGCCGAGCTCTGCTGCGTTGCATGTTCGGTTGCTTTCTATTCGTACGCGTATCTGTGACTCGCGGCTCCGGGTGCGAGGTTTCGCGGATACGACGCGCGCGCAGGATGCTACGTGCGCGGCTTTCCGCCTTCGACCGGACCGCCCGCAGTCTTCCACGCGTTGAATCCACCACCCATGTGACAGACCGGTTCGAGTCCCATCCGCTGCAAAGTCTGCGCTGCCAGCGCAGATCGTCCTCCGCCCGCTCAGAAGAAGAGGAACTTCTTTCCCGAACCGAACACCTCGCGATAGTAGGGGGTTTCGGGATCGATCCAGAATTCCAGCATCCCGCGCGGCGCGTGAAGTGCGCCCGGAATGCGGCCGTCGCGATTCAACTCGCGGACGTCTCGTATATCCACGAACAGGACGTTGGGATCGTCCCTGAGCTTGAGCGCATCCTCGGCGCTCACGGTTTCTATCTCGGCGTTGGCTTCCGCCAGCATCTCCTTGACGGTCTTCGTGAGCTTGAGCGGCACGGAACCCGACCTCCTATCGGCAATGATTCTCTGTGAAAACAAGCACGCCATGCCGCCCGAGCGCAACAGCCGCAGCCGCGCTCTATCTTTGACCGATCCGCTTTAATGCTGGCTCTAAGCACCTGCCGCTCTGAGTGACTTCGCACCTTCGGCGGCAGCAACATGTTGTTTGACGTGCATAAAGCTGTCCGGACTGACGGAGATCGAGTCGATCTCCGCGTGCACAAGGAACTCGGCGAACTCTGGGTGGTCGCTTGGTGCCTGCCCACACAGCCCGACCTTGCGCTTGAACTTATGTGCGGACTGTATGACACTGGCTATAAGGGTGGTAACCGCTTCGTTTTGCTCATCGAAAAGCGAGGCCAACTGCTCGGAATCGCGGTCCACACCCAATGTGAGTTGCGTCAGATCATTGCTCCCGATTGAAAAGCCGTCGAACCGTTCGGCGAATTTACCGGCCAGGATGACGTTCGACGGTATCTCACACATCACATAGACCTCGAGCCCTCTTTCGCCACGGCGAAGTCCATTCTCGGCCATCACCTTCAGAGTTCTGTCAGCCTCTTCGAGGGTCCTGCAGAATGGGATCATCACTATGACGTTACGAAGCCCGATCTCTTCGCGCACTTTACGGATCGCCTGGCATTCCAGTGCGAACCCTGCGCGGTAACCTTCGCTGTAGTAACGGCTTGCTCCGCGCCACCCGAGCATCGGATTTTCTTCATGCGGCTCGAACTGCAGTCCACCTATGAGTTGGGCATACTCATTGGTTTTGAAATCGCTCATGCGCACTATAACCGGATCGGGATACCGCGAGGCGGCTATCTCCGCGATGCCTGACGCGAGCGTGTCCACGAAATATCGCGACCGGTCCTCGTAGCCGCGGGTGAGTTGAAGGATTCGCCGGCGTGCGCCAGCGTCCTTGAGTTCGTCGAACT
>JBJKQX010000393.1:0-5295 GCA_046704965.1 Binataceae bacterium (SeqCode) | reverse complement strand
CGTCTAGCGTGGAGAACAATATGCTAACTACGATAGTAAGAGTTAGTAGTGGCCAGACAAGCCACGTTGATTGCGCTATGAAAGTGAATATAAGGCCTGCGGCAAATACCCAGGGCCATGATCGGCGAGCCTTTAGTGCTTTGTTTATCTGGTCGACCAGATCCGAGCCGCCCGCAGGTGTCATTTCCAGCACATTCCCGGTTTCAACGGGAGCCAGAAGCGGGGCTGGAAAATCGATGTCAGGTGGGGGTGGCGCGGCTTGTGGTCGACTCGAGTTTTGGCGTCGACCGGCGTGGCCGCTAAGCGAAGCTCTGTAGTAGAGTCCTCCTCGACCCATGTGAACGTAATTCCCACGAGGACCTGTGCCTACGCGGAATCCCTTCACTCCAACCGATAATCCGACTCCTGATTTCGAAAGATTGAAGCGGAATGGGCCAGCGGAGATACTCTTTCGAAGATAGAACCCCATCTGACTGCTCCTTGCGATTGTTCGGAAGATTATGGAGCTTGCATCGATCGGATGACATGCTTGGTGACAACTGCTATCAGCCTAAGGATGATGCTAAATCGAGTGGGTAATCACCATCCGTTTGGCTACGTCAATCATGGAATGGTTGCGATGTTATCGTGCGGTTAACTCTTACGCAGGAAATGATTTCATTATGTTCATACGTCAACATGTGGCGAGACAGTAGTCCAGTTGTGACGTAGGAATGGGATACCTATCGGGGAAAAGTCAAGAGAATCCATGTGGATGGGCTTTGATTCAGAATAAGCGGGAAGAAGCCAGTAGATGCTATTCAGGTAGTGCAAGGCAGCGCATCAACTTATATTCGGGTAAGCTGCGGAACTGACCTCGAAACACCCTGGACAATTCCGATTGTGAGATGCCGAGTAAGATTGCAGCCTCATTCTTGGTGATCGCGTTCTCCGCTAAACGCTCGGCGATTCTATTAACGAGCTGCGCTTTGATGAGCATGCGGTCGGGGTCGCGATAACCGAGGTCGGCATAGACATTGGGGCCTCCGTAGGTATGGCTTGCCTGCTCATGCATGCGGGCTCTCAACTCGATCTTCCAGTCTGCTGATCTATCCGCATTTTTATTACGGCCTTTGAACGAGAAGTCTCCCGTGCGATCCTGCAGTCTTTCGTGGTCTGAAGGATATTTCCACATCCTCGCCCAATGCCATGATGAATCTCATCAGACGTTCGACCGAAAAGCCCTCAAGACGGTAATTCTTGAGCGCGGAGATCTTTGGCTGACTGACATTCAGCCGGGCAGCCGCAGCAACCTGATTGAGTCTCTGGGTGGCTACTAGCCGGTTAATCTTCACCGCGAGGCGTACCTTCGTATCGAGATCTTCCGCGTCGGGGAGTCCGAGGTCCGCAAATACGTTGCCGGAGCTAGCTTCAATCGGGATGTGCTTAGTTGCTCGTTTTGCCATATCGACTCTCGTATTCGCGCTGCGCAGCCTTCAGGCGCTGCAAGACCAGATGGATATCGGACTTTGCGGTCTTGATACCCGTCGGGGACTTCTTTTGAAAGCAGTGCAGCACGTAGACGGCTTTGGCGAATCTCACCGTATAGATGGCGCGAAAGGCATCGCCATCGAAATCCTCGACCACCTCGAAGATACCGGGTCCCTGGCCCTTCCACGGCTTGGCGGAGGGGTGCTTGCCACCATACTGGGCTACTCCAAGGGCCATGCCGATCGCGCGTATGGCGGAACTCGGCATGGCAAGTAAATCCTTCTTCGACGATGCCACCCAATGGAGCGGCCGCTCGTCTAGCTCAATGCGTGACCGCATGGAGAATATCCCAGTTTAGGAATAACTGCAAATGGTGGCCGTAGATTACGATCAGCTTCCTTCCTTTTCAGGACCAGATGCCCGCTGTCACAACGACGTGCGCAAAAAAATGTCGAATGACAAATGCGGCCTGATGGCGCCAACGTCGAATTTCCCTCCCCGCCATATGTTCGCGTCGCGGTTTTCTGTGGATCATGATCGCGAATAACGCGTAGTTTGATTGAAGGCGAGTGAAAATACCATGCAAAAACAACATCCTACGTCCACATGTCACGTCCGATTTTGAGGCTGTCAGAAATGCCGAAATAGCGCGTCGGTTACGACATGGTGCCGTCCGAGGGCGAGTCGACGCCGTGTCCGACGTGATGCAACGACGTTCAGTGCTGTTCATGCTTGTGGAGCGCGATAGATGCAAAATCGATCTCTGTGTACACGGCATCCAATGCGGCAAGGCCCTTGCGCAGGAAGGATTCTTCCTCGAAGGCAATCTCCAGGTAATGCAGCGATCGCTGGCTGACGCGCACGAAGGCGATGGCATCGGCGAGGTGGGCCATGATGTCGTCAAGGTTCCGCGTCTTGGGTCCGGCGGGACGTCGTTGAACAGCAGAGGACACTTTGGTTCGGCGGGAGCGCTTTCCCCGAGTAGAATCGGCACGGCGAGTTGAAGTACCCATGATCGGCCTCTCATACAGGCTGGTTGTGGTAGGCGCTCGCTCGTGTTTGCGCACGGGCGGGCGCCGCCTTGAACAGCCCTGGGGCGCGCCGGGCAGGGGTAGCAGGGCGGGGTATCCGGAGAGGCGAGCGGTCAATCAGCCTTTGTCTTCAAGGTCTTACGCAGACCTTGGGTTCCGACCCTAGCCTCCAGATACGTGATCTTCATGTGTATTAGTCTCGACTTGATCGGACACCCGCCTTGAAAAGAGCGGGGTTACCCGGTTCAATGGTTGTTACCACGCAATCAATGAACTTAATGGGAGTAACCCCGCATGAATCTTGTAAATCAAAGCATCATCAAGCACAAGGTGGGCCTGCTGAATCTGGCCGAGGAGCTGAAGACCGTCTCGCAGGCGTGCCGGATCATGGGCGTGTCGCGGGACACCTTCTACGTTGGAAACATGAAGGGCGTGGGCCGGATCTACCAGCAGACCTTCGTGGACACGTACGCCAAGGTAGCCTTTGCCAAGCTGTACACGACCAAGACGCCAATCGCCGCAGCGGACATGTTCAACGACCGGGTGCTGCCGTTTTACCAGGAGCACGAGGTGCCATTGCTGCAGGTGCTGACCGACCGCGGGAGTGAGTATTGCGGCCGGGTCGAGCAGCACGACTACCAGCTGTACCTGGCCGTGAACGACATCGACCACACGCGCACCAAAGCGCGCTCGCCGCAGACCAATGGCATTTGCGAGCGCTTCCACAAGACGATCCTGAACGAGTTCTACCAGGTCGCCTTCCGCAAGAAGATCTCCAGCTCAATCGAGCAGCTGCAGGAGGATCTTGACGCGTGGCTGCTCGTGTACAACCATGAGCGCACGCACCAGGGCAAGATGTGCTGTGGACGGACGCCGATGGCGACGTTCGAAGACGGCAACCAAATCTGTCGGGAGAAGATGATCGCGTAACTTCACCTGACAGACAGAACCGGCGAACCGGGTAACTGTCAGATCGGGTCGAGGCTAGTACAGCTGATCGGAGGATCTGCGACTGCGGCAGGAGCGAGTTCTGCCTCCCTAGCTGCAGCCATCTCGCTTGCTGGCGCATCCGCGCTCGCAGCGCGGGTCGCGCGGCAACGACGGGACTCCGTAAAGACACCGGTCGAGCTTGAGTGACGCACACTCAATCGACGACCGTTGACGCGTATTTGTCGTCTTTCTCTCATGCAGCGACACTTCAGGAGCCTTACCGTGCCCGTTCGCTTCAACACCATCGATCTCGATGCCCTCAATGTCTTCTACTGGCAAGCCCGCGCATCCACCCGTCCGATAGCCCTTCTGCGGCACGGTTTGCCCAGTGCGAGCCATATGTTCCGCGACCTGGTCTCCGAGCGGGCCGATCGCGATCACCGCGTGGCCCCTGACTTGCCGGGCTTTGGCATGACAGTACCGCCAGCGCGGGAGAAGTTCGCCTATACCTTTGAGAACATCACCAAGGTGATTGGTCTGAAGCGGTTTGCGATTTACGTGTGCGGCCATGGCGCACCCGTTTCTTTCCGCTTGGCGGTCGAAGCTCCGGATCGGATCACCGCAATCGTGACACAGAATGGTAACACCTCTCTCGAGAGTGTTTCGGACGCATTGCTGATGCCTGATCCGGCCGGCGATCTAGAGCGAGCCAAGCTGGAGGCCAGACGCCTCGCTCGCACGCATGGCCGCGTCCAAACGAGAGTGTCGGGAGCAGTCTAATGGAATCCACATCAGCGACTACCACTTACAATCGTGTGCAGGTGGACGGCATTGGAATCTTCTATCGTGAAGCAGGGCCAAAAGATGCACCCACGATCGTACTGTTGCACGGATTCCCGTCTTCGTCGCGCGAGTTCGACACGCTCATTCCGTTACTCGCCACACACTATCATTTGATCGCACCGGATTTTCCTGGCTTCGGCCATAGCGACGCCCCTTCACCGTCGAGCTACCGCTACACATTCGACCATTTCGCAAAGACAATCGATGGCCTCTTGGAAACCCTGAAAGTCGATAATTACACGCTTTATCTTCACGACTATGGCGCGCCGGTCTGCTTTCGCATCATTCTGATGCACCCGGAACGCCTTCACGCGCTCATCATCCAGAATGGCAATATCTACAAAGACGGTTTGGGTTCCAAATGGGCAAAGATCGCCGAATATTGGGACGACCTGAAGGCCCATCCCGAGGTCATCAACGCGTTCCTGTCGTTTGATGCAACCGAACAGCGTCATACCGCCGGCACATCGCATCCCGAGCATTATAACCCCGACACTTGGACCGACGAATACGCTCATCTTTCGAAGCCTGGACAGCGGGAGATTCAAGCGGAGCTGCTCTACGACTATCGGACCAATGTCGCCTCCTACCCGAAGTGGCAGGGTTGGCTGCGCGATAACAGGCCGCCCACGCTGGTTGCCTGGGGCGCAAACGATCCTTCCTTCACAGCGCCCGGCGCGCTGGCATTCAAGCGCGATCTACCCGATGCCGAAATCCACCTGCTGAACGCGGGCCACTTCGCGCTCGACGAGAAGACTGACGAGATTGCGGGCCTGATCCTCGACTTCATGGCTAGACATCCTGGCTGAGCCGTAGACCATATCGTTGAATTTCGAGGTGCACTCGGGTGGGTTACGGACCTGGTCGCGCGCTTGCACATCGCTACCCCTCGGTGCATTGATTCATACTGGCGGAAGCTACTCGACACTGGCGCGCGTGGCTCCGATTGCCCACTACCTCGATATCCGCGCGGAGCTTGCCCTCGGACGCCATGGCAGCCCATGCCATCCCGCGGCACATG
>JBJKQX010000392.1:0-6412 GCA_046704965.1 Binataceae bacterium (SeqCode) | reverse complement strand
GCGTGCAACCGCAGCATCGCGCGCGCCGCAACGCTGTTTCCCGACGGAGTTGAGCCGTCGAACGTGGGTTTGGAGCGCGCGATGAGCTTCTCATGGTCATTGGCGGTGAAGAAGAACCCGCCGCGCTCGGGGTCGAGGAAGCGGTCGAGGATCGCATTGGCCAGCGTCTCGGCGTGCGCGATGTAACGCGGGTCGAGCGTAGCCTCGTAAACGTCGAGCATCGCGTCGGCCAGCAGCGCGTAATCCTCAAGATACGCGTTGAAACGGGCGACGCCGTCCTTGTAGGCGCGTTTCAGGTCTCGACCGCTCCACAGCACGCTCATCGCGAACCGGGCGGCCTTTTCCGCGGCCTGCAGATATCGCGGCTCATGAAGTGCGCGGTAACCCTGCGCGAAGGCCGAGATCATCATGCCGTTCCATGCGGCAAGGATCTTGTCGTCGCGCTCCGGATGTACCCGGCGCTCGCGAGCGGCAAAGAGCTTGGAGCGTATCGCGTCCACCATCTCTGCTATCTGGTCGGCCGACTTGTCGAATGTGCGCTCGGCTTCTTCGAGGTCAATCGTGCGATGCAGAATGTTGCTGCCTTCGAAATTGCCGTCCGCGGTTACGTCAAAATAGCGTTCGGCAAAGGGCGCCAGCTCCGGCCCCAGCAGTTCGCGAACTTCATCGAGAGTCCATACGAAGAATTTTCCTTCTTCACCCTCGCTGTCGGCGTCCTGGGTCGAGTAAAAGCCGCCGTCGGGGCTGGTCATCTCGCGCAGAACGTAATCGAGCGTCTCGCGAGCGACGTTCAAAAACTCAGGATTACCGACGGCGCGTGCCGTGTCGAGGTAAAGACGGGTGAGCAGCGCATTGTCGTAGAGCATCTTTTCGAAATGCGGCACCAGCCATCGCTCGTCGACGCTGTAACGATGGAACCCGCCACCAAGCTGGTCGTAGATTCCGCCCCGAGCCATCTTGACCAGCGTATCGCGCACCATCTCGGAAAGACTCGGGTCGTCGTCCGCGTCATAGGCACGCAGAAACAACGAAAAGACGAAACTGTTGGGAAATTTGGGCGCCTGCCCCAGCCCTCCGTTGACGCTGTCGTATGCTCGCGACAGTGCGCGCGCCGCCGCGACCGGCAGGTCTTTTCGAATCCTGTTATCGGCGGGCGGGTCTGCGAGCGCTCCAATCGCCGTCGAAAGGCGCTGTGCATTATGCTCGACTTCATCAGCTCTGGTTCGATAAGTCTCGGCGACAGCCATCAGGACTCGCGCAAAGCCGGGCATGCCCTGACGATCCGTCGGAGGGAAATAAGTTCCGCCCCAAAACGGTTTGCCTTCGGGTGTAAGGAACACGTTCAGCGGCCATCCGCCGTGCCCGGTCATTAGCTGGACCGCTTCCATGTATATCTGGTCGAGGTCCGGGCGCTCCTCGCGATCCACCTTGATCGGAATGAAATTGTCGTTGATGAGCCGCGCTATCGAGGCGTCCTCGAACGACTCGCGCTCCATCACGTGGCACCAGTGACAGGCTGAGTACCCGATAGAGACCATAATTGGTTTGTTCTCGGCACGGGCACGACCTAGTGCTTCATCGCTCCACGGGTACCAGTCGACAGGGTTGTGGGCGTGCTGCCGGAGATAGGGACTCTGTTCGTTTATCAGGCGATTCGGCTTGCGCTGCTGATTGGTATCGTGGTCACTCATGAAAAAATTCGTTTGTTTCAGGTGAAGCGGTACGACGCGGATGAGACGCCGCTGACGGATAACCTTGACGCTATCATGACGCGCGATGCTCTTCCACGCGGCTTGCAAGCATCAGCCCTAACACAGACACTATTGAGCAATTCACCTGTAGAAAGCGCCGGCCTCTTCATGTTTGCCGGCGGGCCGCGACGCGATAAATGAGCGAACATCGGATCGAATCCAACACGCCGTCCGACTCGGACAATCTCAACAAAAGCACAAACTGGAAGATAGGAGCCTGGGTGGTCCTGGGTCTTTCGGCCTTCCTGTTCCTTATCCGCCTTGGAGATCGCGCCATCTGGTCGTCGGAATATCGATGGGCCGAGATTGCTCGAGAGATGATCAAGACGGGCAATTACTTCTGGCCGACCCTGGACGGCCATGTCTATTACGACAAGCCCCTCGGTACGTACTGGCTTGTGGTCGCCTCGACGTGGGTCAGCGGAGGAATGAACGAACTCGCCGCGCGACTCCCGTGCGCAATCGCCGGTATTCTTGCGGTGGCGTTTCTTATTCTGATCGTGAGGCGCCTGTACGACGGGCGCACCGCAGTTTGGGCGGGCTTCATTCTTGCCACCAGTTTCTCTTTCACTTTCTTTTCCCGCACCGCGTCGGCTGACGTCGAGACAATAACCGGGGAACTGGCCGCGCTGCTCCTGTTCCTCCGCTACGAGAACGAGCCCGACGGATGGTGGGTCATCGGGCTGTGGCTAATCATGGCCGTCACGTCGCAGATGAAGGGTCTGCTCGGGTTCGTGCTCCCGATTATGGTGATTGGCTCCTATGCGACGCTTGCGAACGGATGGACGGACTTCGGAAGGGGATTTCTAGAAGGTTCATTGGCGTCGCGAGCGCGCTGGGTGATGAAGCGCAACCGATGGCTGTTCAACTGGCGCACGCTGATTGGCGTCGTGCTCGGATTCGCGGTCTATCTGATCCCGTTCGAGATTTCACAGATCGTGATGCGGTCGGACAATGGTCTTTACGAGGTGTTTCGCGAGAACATCGTTCGTTTCTTCCACCCATTCGACCATCGAGGCCCTGTTTATCTTTACGTCTACGTGATTTTTGCCCTGATGGCGCCGTGGTCGCTGATGCTTCCGGCTGCGCTCGTCCATACCCATCGGCGACGGCACATCGGTCTCGAAGATCACGATCGCAGTGACCGATTCGTGCTGGTCTTCTTCTGGTCGACCTTTGTATTTTTCACCCTGTCGGGTTCGCGGCGCGACTACTACCTGCTTCCCATCCTGCCGGCGGCAGCCATCCTCGTGTCGCGACTTCTGAACGCTCCGTCGAAGGAGTCGCTCTCGTTATGGACGAGACGTTTGCTGGTGTGGGGCTTTGCGCTTTTCACGGTAATTGTGGCGTTCGGCTTCATCACGATGTTGCCGCCGTCGTGGATTCTTCCGGGTCGTCTGGCCGGCTTGCCCCATGCTCCAGGAAGGATTTGGTTCGGGATTTTCTGGATAGTAAGCGTTATCGCGGTTCTCTACACCCTACGGAAATTCAACCTTAATCGGGTCGCCGTCTCGCTCGGCATAGTCGCGTACCTGGTGATGATTTACATTTACGCAATCGCTATGCCTGCGGCCGACGTATATCGACCCGAGAAGCCCTTTGCCGAGGCTATTGTTAAGCGTTTCGGCCGGTATCCTGCGGGGATGGTCTTTTACAAGACCCAGGAGGGTCTCTTCTATATCGATCCACCCAAGCCGATACCGTTTTACAAGTATCCCAAAGCTTTTCATCGGGCGCTAAAGGAAGGCAAAGTCCGATTGATCGTCGTTGCAAGACGAAATATTCCGTCAATCGGTGTACCGACCAAGATCATAATGCAGGAGAAGTACTTCAAGTGGCAGAGTGAGAACCGCTTTCGCAACCAAGTGCTGCTTCTCAAGGTCCTGCCGCCAGCCGCAAAAGAGAGTGGTAAGAAAACCGGCGCCAATCCGGGCGGAGGTGAATCTCCGTCCTCCTGATTGGATCCCGCAATCCTAGAGCCGCATAGGCATAACGACGTAGGTAAACGCGGTATCGGAAGCTGTGCTAACTACGCCCGGACTTACTTCATCGCTAAGTCCCATTTCGATTTCGCTTTCGCCCGGGATTACCGCCAACGCCTGCAAAATGTACGAGGCGTTGAAACCTATCGAGAATTCCTCGCCCTGATAATCAACGTCGATGGTCTCGGTCGCTTCGCCCATTTCGGGACTGGTTGATGAAACCGTAAGCGACCCGGCGGAAAGTGACAACTTCACGCCGTGATAACGCTCGTTGGAAAAAATTTCAGCCCGTTTGATGGCGGCCAGTAGCGCTTCGCGCTGAATTGCTATCCTGTGTTTGCTTTCCTTGGGAATGACTCCGCGATAGTCGGGAAATTCACCCTCGACCAGTCGCATCGAAACCTCGGTCATCCCGCGCTTGAGCGATGCGAGTTGTCCGTTGATAACCAGGTCAACTTCAGCTTCTCCACCATGGTCGAGAAGTTTTCTCAGCTCACCCAACCCTTTGCGCGGGATAATGACACCGCCTTCCATCGCGAATCCGGGAACTTCTCGGTCGATAAGCGACAATCGATGCCCATCGGTCGCAACCATACGAGCCTTGCCCGGCTCGTGCGCTTCCAGAAACACACCACTCAGGTTGTAACGAGCCTCGTCCGGACTCACGGCGAATATCGTTTTGTCGATCATGCCGGCAAAAACCGTAGCGGCGATCGTAAGTGAGCCCTTGATACCACCCTGCTTTGCACTTTCGGGAGTCTTCTTTACCGCCTGACTCGGCATCGCGGGAAAACTTCGCGGATCGAGGCCCATCATCTTGAACCGTGCGCGACCGCATTTGAGCTCGATCCAGTCTCCGTCCAAGGGCGCGATGGAGATTTCATTGCCGGCGGCCTCGCGGACGATTTCAAAAAGCTTTCGCGCATTAAGCGTAAGGCTCGAGGTGTCGGCGGATTTGCATTCCACCTGCGTGCTGATTCCGACTTCCAGATCAGTCGCACTCAATTTCAGGCTTTGGCCGCTGGGCTCGATAAGCACGTGGCCAAGGATCGGCACAGTGTTGCGCCGCTCGACGATTCCCTGGACGAGCGAGAGGCCGCTCAAAAACAATTCGCGATCGACGACTATTCCCATGACTTCTCAGGACCTGGTAGTTCCTAGTTTCTTTTTAAGAATAAAATCCTAGCAGTAGCTGTAGGGGCTGTTGACGTGTGGACCGACGAGCCAAGTATCTGAAAACAAAGGGAATTTCCCTAGGGAAAAAATGTGGCTCAAGGTCCCGCCCAAAACCGTCGAATCGACTCTGCCTCATAGACCTGTTAATTGCCAGCGAGTTGTCCACAATCCCCCAACAACGTTGTCCTCATGCCGCGTTGGCATGAAGAGACTTCAGCTCACGCTCGATTTTTTCGATTGACATCCGAAACGCGGAGTCGTTGCTGACCCGTCGAGCAATCAGGTTGTAGGCGTGAATCACCGTCGAATGATCACGCCCAAAATGCTCGCCGATGGTCGGAAACGAAGACTGAGTCAGTTTACGACACAGGTACATCGCAACCTGCCGGCAGAACGCAATGTGTTGCGTGCGTCGCTTGGACTTCAGATCGGCCAGCCGGATATGGAAGAAATCCGCAACCGCACGTTGGATTGCCTCCACGCCCGGTGTGACTTCCTGCGTGCTGCGGACGAGATCGTGAAGCGCCTGGATGGCGAACTCCAGAGAAATCTCGGATTTGTTGAGCGAGGCCAGCGCGGCAAGCCGCGTCAGGCATCCCTCGAGTTCGCGCACATTGGACGAAACGTTTTGCGCGATATACATCCCGACCTCGGGAGACAGACGCAGGTTTTCGCGCAGCGCCTTCTTTTGCACTATCGCGATACGAGTTTCGAGGTCGGGAGGCGCAACGTCCGCTATCAGCCCCGACTCGAACCGGTTTCGCAAGCGTTCCTCCAGCCCCGGAATGTCCTTGGGAACTTTGTCCGAGGTGAGAACTATCTGATGGTGCTCGCTGTGCAGCGAGTTAAACGTGTGAAAAAACTCCTCTTGGGTTCGCTCCCTGCCCGCAAGGAACTGAACGTCATCGAGGATGAGCGCGTCCACCCGCCGGAATTTCTCCTTGAACTCGCCCATCCCGTCCCGTCGTATCGAGCTGATGAGTTCGTTCATGAAAACTTCGGACGGCATGAAAAGAACCTTGCGGTTGCGATTGCCGTTGGCCCATATGTGATGGCCGATCGCGCTCACCAGGTGCGTCTTTCCCAGACCTACGCCGCCGTAAATGAAAAGCGGGTTGTATTTCTCGCCCGGCTGACCTGCGACCGCAAGCGCTGCGGCATGAGCAAACTGATTACCCGAGCCAACCACGAACTCCGCGAATGTGTAACGCGGGTTGAGCTGTGGATGCCTTTCGTTGCCGCGAACGGTACTGCGCGAAGGCGTACGAGCACTTGCTGTTTGAGCTTCCTGCGGAGGGCTCGTACGCGTCGGGCGCGCGGGAGGAACGGCCAGGCCGTCGCGCAGAGTGAGTTTCACGTCGAGCTGCTCGCCGGCAATATCAGTCAATGATTGCTTGAGCAGGCCGAGGTAACGCTCACTCACCCAATCGCGAAAGAATCGGTTTGGTGCTTCTATTGTTGCTGTGCCACGGTTCACTCCAACGAAGTTGAGGGGTCATATCC
>JBJKQX010000391.1:0-3165 GCA_046704965.1 Binataceae bacterium (SeqCode) | reverse complement strand
CACCCCATGATCGATGATCCTCGCGAGCTTTTCGCCCACGACCACCCCCATGCTGCCGCCCATGAAGTCGAAATCCATCAGGCCGAGCGCTACAGGACGGCCTTCGATCGCGCCGACGCCCACGACCACGCCGTCGTTGCGCCCACTGCGACGGCGAGCCTGCTCGATTCGCTGCGGATACGGTTTGCTGTCGACGAACTCAAGAGGGTCGCCGATCGCAAGCTCGACGAACATCTCTTTCCATGAGCCGCGGTCAACGGTAATCGCGAGGCGCTGCGCAACGGTCACGCGGAAATGATGCCCGCACTTGCCGCATACGTTCAGGTTGCGCTCGACTTCCTTGCGAAACGCAATCTCCCTGCATCCGGGACACTTTACCCAGATGTCCTCGGACGGAGCCTGACCCGGCGACTGCGTCGTTTGTGCTCGCTGCGCCATTCCTGTTACCTCGCCGCCTCGGCCTCGCTGCCGCGCCGGGCCGCTTTCATCGCATCCTTCATCGCACCAACCATCGCGCCCACCGTCTCAACCATCGCGGGCGAGTCGGCATTCGCCTCGATCAGAAGCGAGATCGCGCTTCCGACAATAACCGCGTCGGCCACGGCTGCCACGCTTGCCGCCTGCGCGGGAGTCGAGATTCCGAAGCCGACTCCAATCGGAAGGTCGGTCACGTGTCTGAGCCGGCTCACATGCTCTTCCAAATCAGCGGAAAGCTCTTTCCGCGCGCCGGTCACTCCCGTCACGGAAACGTAGTAGAGAAAACCGCTGGCCGAGCGCGCGATCGTTCGCGCGCGATCCAGCGGCGTCGTGGGCGCAAGCAGGTATATAATATCGACTCCGTTGGCCCGCGCGGGACCTCGAAGCTCGGCCGCCTCTTCGGGCGGAAGATCGACCACCAGCAACCCGTCGACTCCGGCCCGCGCCGCATCCGCCGCAAGCCGCTCGCATCCGTAATGGAAAATCGGATTGTAGTATCCGTACAGCACGATCGGAATCTCTGTCTCGGCGCGAAGTTCCTCGACCATCGACAATATCGCGGCGAGCGAAGCGCCCGAGCGCAGTCCGCGAGCGATCGCGCGCTGGTTTGCCGGGCCGTCGGCGGTCGGATCGGAGAACGGAACGCCCAGCTCGATCAGATCCGCGCCGCGCCGCTGCATCTCGATCACGAGCCGCTTGGTCGCCTCGAGGTCCGGGTTGCCGGCAACGATAAACGGTATCAGGGCGGCTTCGTTGCGTGCCCTGAATTCGCGAAATTTCCTGGTAATTCTGCCCGATTTCGCCATCTTCGATGTCCGCCTACGGGTTCACGCCGAGCGCGTTTACAACCGTATGCATATCCTTGTCGCCGCGTCCGGAAAGATTGACGATCATCACGCTGTCGCGGCCCATCGTGGGCGCAATCTTGATCGCGTGGGCGATAGCGTGCGAGCTCTCCAGCGCCGGAATTATCCCCTCGGTCTCGGATAGCATGCGTAGCGCGTCGAGCGCCTCTGCGTCTGTCACCGCGGTGTACTCGGCCCGTCCGGTATCCTTCAGCCATGCGTGCTCGGGACCAACGCCAGGGTAGTCGAGTCCTGCCGCGATAGAATGGGTCTCGCGAACCTGCCCAAGCTCGTCCTGAAGCAGATAGGTCTTGTTGCCGTGCAGGACACCCACCGTGCCCGCACAGATAGTGGCGGCGTGCGAGCCGGTGTTGAGTCCCAGTCCGCTCGCCTCGACACCGACCATCTTCACTGCCGTGTCCTTGATGAACGGATAGAACAGACCGATCGCGTTCGACCCTCCGTTCACACACGCGACCAGCATGTCGGGCAATCGACCCTCCTGCTTGAGAATCTGACGCCGCGCCTCGCGTCCGATAACCGCCTGAAAGTCACGCACTATCATCGGGTATGGATGGGGTCCGGCTGCCGTGCCAATCAGGTAATAGGTGTCGCGCACGGTCGCGATCCAGTCGCGAAGTGCCTCGTTGAGCGCGTCCTTGAGGCTTCGGCTGCCGGAATCGACCGCGGTGACCTTCGCGCCGAGCAGCTTCATGCGAAAGACGTTGAGCGACTGGCGCTCGACGTCGAGGCTTCCCATGAAGACCTCGCATTCGCGCCGGAAGTACGCCGCCATCGTGGCCGTGGCGACGCCATGCTGTCCCGCGCCAGTCTCGGCCGTGATACGGCTCTTGCCCATCCTGACCGCGAGGAGCGCCTGCCCGAGCGTGTTGTTCACCTTGTGGGCGCCGGTATGGCAAAGGTCTTCGCGCTTCAGGTAAATCTTCGCGCCGCCCAGACGGTCGCTCAGATGTTCCGCGAAATGGAGCGGCGTGGGACGTCCCACGT
Source organism: Binataceae bacterium (SeqCode) (assembly GCA_046704965.1). GTDB lineage: Bacteria > Desulfobacterota > Binatia > Binatales > Binataceae > DTIX01. The sequence continues at coordinate 835 of JBJKQX010000391.1, read as the reverse complement.
ATTCGCGCGAGAAACGATTCAGTTCACGCCGGAACGCGGGGTCGCGGCGCGCTTCCTTGTAGGCCTGCTCGAGTTCGAACAGCGCCGGCATCAGCGTCTCCGCGACGTAGCGTCCGCCGTATTGCGCGAAATGCCCGCGGCTATCGGGAAGACTTGGCATTCTCGATGAATCTCCTGAGTTTGTCGTGATCCTTGATTCCGGGCGCCGACTCGACGCCGCTGGCAACGTCCACCGCCCAGGGACGAAGCGCGACCGCCTCGCCAACATTTTCGGGATTCAGGCCGCCGGAAATAATGACGCGGCTCAAATCGGCTCCGTGCAGGTCGGCGAGCGGACGCGTGCGACCCGTGCCGCCGTAAAACCCGGGATGGAACGTATCGACCAGCACGTAGCTCGCGTGCCGGCACGCCGATGAATCGAAACGCTCACCCGGCTTCAGCCTGAGTGCGCGAATCACCGGCACAGACCATCCCGCGAGGAATTCCTCGGGCTCGTCGCCGTGAAACTGAACGATACCGAGGCGGAGTTCGCGGACGCGCTCGGCGACGAATTCGCGCGAGGCGTTGACGAACACTCCTACCACGGCCGTTTCGTGCCCCGCGCGGTCGCGCACCTCACGCGCGCGTTCAAGTTCAAGAAAGCGCGGGCTCTTGGGATAGAAGTTGAGCCCGAGCATGTCCGCGCCCATCGTCGAGGCCGCCTCCGCGTCTTCGGGCCGAGTGATGCCGCAGACTTTGACCCGAACCGTCATCGCGCCGGCGCTCCTTTAAGCGCACCCGTAAGTTCATCCAGCCGGGCCGCACGATTACCGCCGCGCAGCAGGCTCTCGCCAAT
>JBJKQX010000390.1:0-3938 GCA_046704965.1 Binataceae bacterium (SeqCode) | reverse complement strand
GGTTGCGGACATAGCCGTAGCAGCAGAGGATCGCACCCACGGCCAACAGCCCGGAGGGCAACCGTGCCGTCCATTCGTTCACAACTCCGGCAGATAATCGCGCCAAGCCAGTACATCATCGGCGGCTTCCACGGCAACCCGATTCCGCCCTGCTTGGGAAGAATCCAGTTGCCGTTGTGCACGATGTCGAGGATGCGGATCGCGGCGCGCGGCTCGCCCTTCGTGTACATCGGGTACGTGCCCAGACTGACGATTATCAGGACCACGCTGAACGCCAGCAGAAACGGCACCGCAACCCGCGGCGTGGCCAGCCAGGTAATCCATTGGCTCGCCACGCTCGCCGCAGGGGCGACTTCGTCAGGTTGATCGGGAATGTGCTCGGTATCGGATGTCCGGGGCGGGATGCCGCCGGATTCAGACTTGTCGTTCATGTACTACCTTCGAGTGCAACAGACCGGGGCAGCGTCGCAGAAGATCCGCAGCCGGTCAATTCGGGCATTGAGACCTTCCCGCTGAAGACGACCACCGGCTGACGCACATCGCAGCCGGTCGGTCTCGACGCGTCGCACTGCCGGTCCTCGCCCCGGTTTCCATAGACTGTCCGTACTATTTTGCCCGCGCCGACCGAAGGCAACAACGAGGCGGCGATGCGATTTGCATCCGGACTGAAACGTGCCTGATCAGCCGGCCGTCGCCGAGCTCAAGGCCGGCTGTGCGCCGGCGTCGATAAAGGTCTCGTGCCACAGCTCAAGCATCAGGAGGTTCCACAGAAGATACTGGCGCTGATGACTACCAGCCATGTGCTCGTCGATTATCTGTTCGACGAACCGGCTGTTGAAGTAGCCGCGTTCGATAGATCGGCGACTCAGCAGTTTGTCGCGAATATAGTCACTCAACTCACCGCGAAACCAGTGATCGATCGGAAGGCCGAAACCCATCTTGCGCCGGTAGAGAATCTCTTTCGGCAGGATGCCGTCAAATGCCTGCTTCAGAATCACCTTGCGCGTCAGCGACGTCATCTTGAACTTTGCAGGCAGCCGGGCGATGAACTCCATAAATTCGTGGTCGAGCATCGGCGACCGTGCCTCAAGCGATACCGCCATTGAAGCAATATCAAATTTCACCAGCAGGTCGTCGGGCAGATAGAGTCCGATATCCACGGAAAGCATCGCATCGACGGTGTTGTAGGTTGCGCCGGGGCGGCTGAGCCGCGAAACGAGAGCCTCGGTCGCGGACATGTCGATTTCGCGCGCAACGTCGGGGCTGAACAAAGCCTCGCGGTGAAAGCGCATGAACTGTACGAGCAGCGCGGCGTAAGCTTCGGACGGTTCGAGACGAAAAGTCTCGGGCAGGATGCTGCGATGGCGCTTCAAGCGGCCAGCCGGACCGAACAAGCGGTATAGCGCGGCCAGCGTCGTGCCGAGGCCATGGCGCATCGGCTGCGGCATCCATCCAACATAACTGGCCAGCAGGTTCACTGAATGACGAACATATCCGGCGAAGTTTTCGTCTCCGCCGTCGCCATTGAGCGCGACCGTCACGTGGTCGCGCGCCACCTTGCATAGGTAATAGGTCGGCAGGGCCGAGGGATCGGCGTACGGTTCGTTGTAATGCCAGACCAGTTTTTCGAGAACGTCCAGCGCGTGGGGCTCGACCTGGAATTCGTGATGCTCGGTGCCGAAACGTTCGGCAACTATCCGAGCGTAAGCCGTTTCGTCGTAATCGGGCTCCTTGAAACCGATCGAAAACGTTTTCACGCGCTGTGACGAAAGCCGGCTCATCAGCGCCACGATCGCGCTTGAATCGATTCCGCCGCTCAGCAGCGCGCCGATTGGAGTGTCACTGACCATCCTGAGCCGCACCGACTCGGTCAACCGCCTGACCACCTCTTCGCGCGCTTCAGCCGCGCCGATCTTGAGTTTGGGGCCGAATTTCAACTCCCAATAGGGATGAATCTCGATACGTCCTTCGTGAAAGAGCAAATAATGGTGCGGCGGCAGCTTGCGGATGTCCTTGAAAGCGCTGAGCGGGGTCGGCACGTAGCCGAGCGCGATATATTGATTTATCGCCTCAAGGTCAGGCTCCGCGACAAAGCCAGGGTACGACAGGATTGCCTTCGGCTCCGAGGCGAACAGAAACCGTCGGCCATTCCACGAGTAGAAAAGCGGCTTTTGGCCGAGTCGATCGCGCGCCATGAAGAGGACCCGGCGGCGCGCGTCCCATATCGCGAACGCGAACATCCCTCGCAATTGCTGCAAACAGTCGGGGCCCAATTCTTCATAAAGATGAAGTATTACTTCAGTATCGGTCAGCGAGCGGAACTTGTGGCCCCGTTCGATCAGCCATCGGCGATGCTCGGCGAAGTTGTAAATCTCGCCATTGAAGACGATATGGAGCGTGCCGTCCTCGTTGGTCATCGGCTGACGACCCTCGGGACGCAAATCGATTATCGAAAGGCGACGATGTCCCAGCCCGACACCACCGTCAACATAGGTACCATGGTCGTCGGGTCCTCGATGGACCATCGTATCGCGCATCTGTTCGACCGCGAACGAACTGACCGGGTCGTCATGCGCAAGGTTTACAATTCCGCAAATACCGCACATAGATTCGCCTAACCAGGCAGATAGCCGCCGGCGAGTCCACCGGCAGCGCCGCCCCTGAGCGTTTCACGCAGCGCCGCTGACCAAATCGGCCAACCGGTTTACGCGCTTGGAGTCGGGGCTCAACTCGAAGTTCTCAACTGACGGAGTTGCCGTTCGTGCCTCCCCCCGGCGCTATCAGCTACCGAGGCGTACACCTGGATTCCCGGGAAATGTTCCCCGCTTCATTACCTACAGCGAACATTCCTTCGTAACCTTGATTGTACCTGGCTTGGGTCAGTGTTTCCGCCAGAAGCGATACAGGCGTCAAGATTGTATCTGATCCCGCCTGTCGAAGATGCTTCGAACGTCGTATAGCAGGTTGTGCGAGGCTGGTGAAGCCGAAGAATAAACGTATAAGGGGAGGATGTTTCGTGCAAAGCGCGGTTTCGGAACGCGAAAGAGATTTTTTGGCGCTGCAGCACAAGCTGGCCCTGCGTACAGTCACGTAACAGAAGGCTACGGCCGTCATGAGTTGAGTCGCTTCTGACGCGCTGGCGAGTGAAAGCCTCGCGATTCGCGCGATGCAGGCAGACGCTCAAGGGGCGAGACTATCGGCGCGAAGGCTCCGCAACGTCGCGATCCCAGCAGCTTTCGCCGTGACCGCGCGATCGCAGTTCCTGCTTCCTGACCTTGCCGGTCTCTGTCTTGGGAAGGTCGCTCGCGAATTCAATATAACGAGGCACGGCGAAGCGCGGCATCCGTTCAGCGCAGAACTCAACCAGAGCGGGCGGAGCGAGATTGGCGTCGGGCTGAACCACGATATACGCCTTGATCTCTTCCTCGCCGCCGGGCACCTGTGACGGCACGCCCACGACGGCACTTTCCGCGACCGACGGATGGGTATTGATGACCTGCTCAACTTCGTAGGACGAAACGTTCTCGCCGCGGCGACGGATGCAATCCTTGATGCGGTCGATGAAGAACAGGCGACCCTTGGCGTCGAAACGACCGGCGTCGCCGGTATGGAACCAAAGGTTGCGCCACGCCTCGACGGTTCTGTCGGGCATCTGGAGATAACCGGCCATGAAGCACGAGGCCTGTTTCGGACGGATAACGATCTCGCCGGTCTCGCCCACGGGCAGTTCTTCGTCAGTCTCGGGATTCACAACTTTTACTTCAAACCACTCGTCGAGCACCCGCCCGCAGCATCCCGGCTCCAGCCGGTCCTCCGGGGTGGTGTAGCAAACGATAATGCTCTCGGTGAGGCCGAATCCCTGGATGAACCTGACGCCGAAACGCGATTCGAAATCGGCCGCCCACTCTTACGCGATCGCCACCGCCATCATTTTTTTC
>JBJKQX010000389.1:0-3436 GCA_046704965.1 Binataceae bacterium (SeqCode) | reverse complement strand
CTCAGAAACTCGGTGCCGCCGCCAAGGCCGGTCACATTGGGAAACAAGTCCCCGATATACGGAACCGAATTGGACGATCCACCCTTGATACGGACGTAGCGCGGACGCTCGACCAGGGCTACCTGCCAGGTTTTCGAGAGGTTGATCCCGAACAACACCTGAAAATAGAGCTGCTCGATCATGTAATTGGTTTCGTGGGTCGAAGAGGTCTCGTTTCCGATACCGTAGAACCTCATCGTGGGGTCGTGCTCAAAGAAAAACCGCATGTCAAGCGACCACCATTTGCTCCGCGTGCGGCCGGTCGCGTACCGAAGATCGACCCGTCGTGTCTTTGTCTGCTGATAGGCACCGACCACCCACCACTGCGTGTCCTCGGATGGATATGCCAGGTAGCGGAACGTGCCGCCCACTCCTAGCGTGGTGTTGTTGGTGATATCGGGCGCAAAGATGGCTCTGATTCGCTGGGACTTTTTGTCGTGGTAGAGGAAGACCGGCAACAGACCGTAGGTGGTTCCGCCGTTCGGATCAGTAGCCACCTCGGGAATGGGGATGAACGGCCAGGTATCAGGATCGGTCAGTTTGAAATTGCTCAGATGGAAATTGCTCAGGTTGAGAGCACTCGCCCGGCCGAAAGAACCCAGCAGGATAGCGACCGTCGCGAGAAGTAATATGAGTCGACGCACGCCCAGCCTCATTATCTGATGTCGGTTTTACTCTGGTGTCGGTTTTAGTGACCCGCATCAAAGGTGGTCAAGGCGAAAGGTTAGTGCAAGTGCATGCCCGGCTCACCGGCAAGGGCACGCTGCAGGACTCGACCGGCTCGGAACAGACCGGCGCCGACCGGCTCTGATTGACTGCATCCAAGGTCAATGGTTAGCTGAATCCGCTTCCCGAAGGCCGTCAAATTAAACCTTGGGCTACCCCGGGGCACCGGCGATCGTCGCCCGGGGACAAGTCCGGGCTCGTGATGGCTTGCCGGGCGGTTTTGTTTTCGGGTGCGACCCTCGGCGCACCCGATGGGAAGGAACAGGAATCCTACGCGCGTGATCAACTCTGAAATCGATCGCCCGACGGTTGCCGAAATCGATCTCGGAGCCCTACGCCACAACTATCGCGCACTCGCCGCCATGGCGGGTGACGCGCGGGTGATGGTGGCCGTAAAGGCGGACGGATACGGTCACGGCGCCCTGACCGTGGCGAAAACGCTCGCCGACGAGGGATGCGGCCATTTCGGAGCGGCGACCATCGCGGAGGGACGCGAGCTTCGCCAGGCGGGAGTGGACGCCCGCATCTATCTCATGGGCGGATTCTTCGGCGATCAGGCCCGAGCGATCGTCGAATTCGACCTTACGCCCTTCGTCTTCGACACCGCGCTGATCGCGCCGCTTGAGGCAGCGGCGAAAGCCGCAGGCCGAACGAATTTCGCGATTCACCTGAAACTCGACACCGGAGCGACCCGACTCGGTATCCTGCCGCGTGACCTAGACGCCACCATTGCTGAACTCCGCCGCGCACCGTCGCTCAGAGTCGAAGGAGCTTGCACCCTGCTCGCCAACGCGGGTGACCCTTCGAGCTCCATCACCGATTCGCAACTCAAGACTTTCGACGAGTCGCTGGCCGCTCTTCGTTCGTCGGAGTTCGAAGTTCCTGTCGCGCACGTCGCCAATTCCGCGGCATTGGTTCTGCGCAAGGACTGTCGCTACGACCTGGTGAGGCCCGGTCTCGCGATTTACGGGTTGCCTCCCGTACCTGCCGTGCGCGAACGGGTCGAGCTGCGTCCGGTGATGACGTTCAAGACCAGACTGATGCAACTTAAGCGCGTGCCGACCGGCACCGGGGTCAGCTACGGCCATACCTTCATAGCGCCGCGCGACAGCACCATCGGAATCCTCCCGGTGGGCTACGCCGACGGCTACCGGCGCGGCCTGCAGCACGGATGCGACGTGCTCATCCGCGGCCGTCGGGCGCCGGTTGTGGGTGCGGTATGTATGGACCTCACCATGATCGATTTGACCGAAGTGCCGGACGCGGAAGTCGGGGATGAGGTAATATTGTGGGGCCGCAGCGGTGCGGAAACCGTCAGCGTCAACGAGGTGGCCCGAATCGCGCAAACCATTTCGTACGAGATGCTTTGCACGGTGGGCCGACGCGTCCCAAGGATCGCAAGGAGCTGAAAGAAAACCGATGAACACGGACAAGGTGAGGGTACGGCGCGCACTGCTTGGCGTTTCGGACAAAGCCGGCCTGGTTGAGATGGCGCGCGTGCTCGAACGCCACGGTGTCGAGCTGCTTTCGACCGGAGGTACCAGGGCCACGCTTGAAAAGGCAGGACTGCGCGTCGAATCGATAGAAGAGTTCACCGGATTTCCGGAAATCCTCGACGGCCGCGTCAAGACCCTGCAGGCTCGGATTCACGGCGGAATACTGGCGCGCCGCTCCGAACCCGAGCATCAGCGCCAGATGGCCGCGCATGGGCTCGAACCTATCGATCTGGTGGTCGTGAACTTCTACCCGTTCGAGCAAACCGTCGCCAAACCCGACGTGAGCCTCGAAGACGCAATCGAGAATATCGACATCGGCGGTCCGACGCTTGTCCGCGCCGCGGCCAAGAACTATGCGGACGTCGCGGTAGTAGTCGATCCCGCCGACTATCCTGCGATTGTCGAGGAACTCGACGCCAACCAGGGTGCGCTCAGTGCTGAGACGCGATGGCGTCTGGCGCGCAAGGCGTTCGCCCGCGTGACCGAATACGATTGCGCCATCTCGAACTACCTGGGCTCGCACGCCGAGGGCGAGCCGTCGCCTCTTGGCGAGACGTTCAGCATTTCACTCCCGCGCGAGCAGAAGCTTCGCTACGGCGAGAACCCCCATCAGGCGGGCGCTCTATACGGCAATTTCCTCAAGATCGCCGAGCAGCTTCACGGCAGGGAACTTTCGTTCAACAACGTGGTCGATATCAGCTCGGCCATAAACCTCATCGAAGAGTTCCGGGACGAGCCCCGCACCGTCGTCGCCATCCTGAAGCACAACACGCCGTGCGGCGTTGGCGTGGCCGATACGCTCAAGGACGCATGGGACAAGGCGTTTGCGACCGATCCCGATTCGCCCTTCGGCGGTATCGTGATCGCCAACCGCCCGTGGGACCTCGAATTCGCCCGCACCGTGGACGAACTCTTCACTGAGGTCCTGATCGCGACCGACTTCCAGCCCGGCGTGCTCGACTTCCTGCGCAAGAAAAAGAATCGGCGCCTGATGCGGTTCCATCCCGAGGCGATAAAGCGTGACGAGCCCGACCTGAAGCGTATCCTGGGCGGACTCCTGGTTCAGACGCCCGACCTCGCGATCGAGGACCCGCGCGAAGCCAAGGTCGTCACCTCTCGCGCGCCGAGCGAAGCCGAGCTAAGGGCCATGGCGTTCGGCATCAAGGTCTGCAAAC
>JBJKQX010000388.1:0-3269 GCA_046704965.1 Binataceae bacterium (SeqCode) | reverse complement strand
CATCTTCTTCGACAACTGTCACGACAAGCCTCCGGGCGAGCCGCCGCCGCACGGGAAGGTGCGCGGTGGGCATGTTGACCTGCACATGGGCGGGGGCGTACGGGCATTGAGCATCCCGGCGGGCGTGAACCTGACTACGGGGTCGTTGCACATCCCGGCGGACTTCACGCTGCAGGCCGTGTTCGTACCCAAACCCGGTTTCAACGACGCCAGCGGCTTCCTCGGCTTCGAGTTCCGCAACTAGGATGACAACAACGTATTCAGCGGGAAGATCAACGTGAAATACACTTCGGTCTCGCTCGACAATGACCTGGGTAGCGTCCATGCGACCTAAGAAGTCAACAAGCCCAACGAGTTCGACCTGTGGTCGCAGCAGGGCCGCGTGCGCGTCTACCTGAATGGGACCCGGTTGATAGACGTAAACCAGGTCCACCCCGGCGCCATGGACCACCTCTACCTGGAGGAGTCGCAGGGTACGTTCGAGCTACGCAGCATTCGCATCGCGGAGTCGGCGCCCGATCCCGGGGACGTGCTGGCCACCACCGGCAAGTACGTCACGCACGGCATCCTGTTCGACACCGACAGCGACATCCTGAAGCCGGAATCCGCCGGGGTAATCAAGGAGGTCTCCACCGCGCTCTATAAGCATCCCGAGCTGAAAGTGGAAATCGACGGCTACACGGATTCCAGCGGCAACGCCCCGCACAATCTGGACCTTTCGAAGCGGCGCGCCGAGGCGGTGATGAAAGTTCTGGCCTCTCAGTTCGGCATCGACCAGAGCCGCCTGACGGCCGAGGGCTTCGGGTCGAAGAATCCCATCGCCTCAAACAACACGCCCGAAGGCCGCGCACAGAACCGCCGCGTGGAGTTCGTCAGGATGTAGACCTGACCTTCACCGGACAGAAGCCTCCAAAGACAGCAGTCCGCGATGCTGCTGACGGACTACCGGAAATGTCCCGACGGCCGGTCAGGCCGACTTACTCACGTACGGTATCCGATGGGTTTCTGAGCGGAGCAGGCGCTCGGGTGACCGTTCCGGGGAAGTGATCGGATGACACGATCATAGCGAATCCGCTATAATGTCACGGTGGACTGGGAAGTTACCTTCTACAGCAGCCGAGTCGAGGCAGAAATCCAGGCGCTAGCGTCTGGATTTGTTGCCCGTTTTGTTCGGTACGCCGAACGCATGGAGATCTATGGCCCCGACCTTGGAATGCCTCATACCCGTCCGATGGGCGAAGGTCTGTTCGAGTTGAGGCTTAAGGCGGCCGAAGGAATTGCGCGCGTTTTCTATTGCACAGTCGTCGGACGGCGGATCGTGATGCTTCACCAGTTCGTGAAGAAGGGCGAAAAGACTCCGAAAAAGGAAATAAAGATTGCGCGAAATCGAATGAAGGAAATCAAAGATGACTAGCACTTTCAAGAAGTTCAAGGCTCGGGCGCTGGCGCGCCCGGAAGTGAAAAAGGCGTACGACGCACTTGCAGAGGAATTCTCGTTTATCGACGAGGTGCTCAAGGCGCGCGCCGCTTCCGGGCTTACCCAAGCGGAGTTGGCGGCGCGCGTCGGTACGACGCAGTCTGCCATAGCACGTCTGGAGTCGGGTACGCCGAAGCACTCGCCCTCACTCGTGACATTGCAGAGGTATGCCCGCGCTATGGGTTATCGAGTCGAACTCAAACTTGTCAAGGAGCGTGGGCTAACCGCGCGTTCGAAGGGCCGCACAGGTTCGTAGAATCGGCCGAAAGCGGACGCGGTTGCGAGCGCAGCAGAGCTTCTTAGTTACCCCATATCCGCTCGCGTAGTTGGTCGAGTAACCGGGTTGCGCGCGGCGGTGGGAGAAGGGGGTCTGGGTTTCATGGCCGGTTATCACTGTACACACGTACTGGGCTTGACTGAAAAGGTCAGCCGGACAAGGGCTTAGGTGTTGCCGAGCGAAATCGGATAACTAGAATGTCGGCTCCGGTTGAAGGGGGAGGGCGGGGTCGCTGATCGGTATGGGTAAATGGCAACTGGCGCATGACTTTTGAATTCAAGGACGGACACGCGTACGTCCTGGACTATGGGGACTATCACTAATGGCCATGCACAATCCGCCCCATCCGGGTGAGTTTATTGCCGAGGTATATCTTGAGCCGAACAATCTGAGCGGCCGGGTACTCGCCGCAAAGCTGGGTGTGGCAGCCTCGACCCTGAATCGCATCCTGACCGGCGCAAGTGGCATCAGCCCCGAGATGGCATTGCGCCTATCCAAGGCTCTGGGCCGGTCGCCCGAGAGCTGGCTGGCGATGCAGTACAACTACGATCTCTGGCAAGCAAAGCAACGAGTGAAGCTCGGCAATGTCGGCAGGGTCAAGCTCACGGCGGCCTAACCAGCGCTTGCAAGCGGCGCACTCGCACTGCGCGCGGGTGCGCGCCTGAAGCGCAGCGTTGAACAGTTGCTGCTGAGTACGGCGACCGTCTGCAATGCGCCGGAAATTCGCGTTGGCGGAATCGGAAAGCTGACCTTCACCGGCCAGAAGCCTTCACAACTAGCTTGGGTTTCGCTGCAACTGCGCTCGCGCCGCCGCGACGACATGGTCCACGGTGAAGCCGAATTCCTGCTGCAGGGCTTTCAGCGGCGCCGACGCGCCGAAGGTGTGCATGCCGATCAGCTCGCCGCCGCGGCCGACATAACGCTCCCAGCCGAAGGTCGACGCCTGCTCGATCGCGACGCGCGCGGTCACCTTGGGTGGCAGCACGCTGTCGCGGTAGGCCGGCGACTCGCGCTCGAACAGGTCCCACGAGGGCATGGACACCACGCGCGAGCGGATTCGCTGCGTCATGAGCCGCTCGTGCGCGGCGAGCGCGAGGGCGAGCTCGCTGCCGGTCGCGATCAGGATGACCCGCGGGTCGGCGCCCGGCGCGTCGGCGAGCACGTAGGCGCCGCGGGCGAGGCCGGAGGCTGCGGCGTATTTGCCGCGATCGATGGTGGGCAGCGCCTGGCGCGACAGGACCAGCACGGCAGGGCGGTGCCGAAGCTGCATCACGCAGCGGTAGGCTTCGACGACTTCGTTGGCGTCGCCCGGCCGCAGCACCGTCAGGCCGGGAACGGCGCGCAGCGAAGCGAGCTGTTCTATCGGCTGGTGCGTCGGTCCGTCCTCGCCGTCGCCCATGGCGTCGTGCGTGAACACGAAGATCACGGGCAGTTCCATCAGCGCGGCGAGGCGCAGCGCGGGCCGCGCGTAGTCGCTGAATATGAAAAAGGTCGCGCCGAACGGACGCAGCTTGG
>JBJKQX010000387.1:0-8227 GCA_046704965.1 Binataceae bacterium (SeqCode) | reverse complement strand
CTTCATCGTAAAGCGCTTCAAGGTGCTGGAGGTCGGTAATAACTTCCTTGAATGCGACAACGTTGGGAATCGACGCGAGCTTGCCCGCGAATTTGGGCGTGATGTTGAACTTGCTTAGGGCGGGATTATGGTAAACGACCACCGGCAGGTCGCCCGGCTCGGCAATCATCTGGAAATGGCGCTCGACCTCCGCCTCGCCGCATCGCCAGTAGTAGGGCGGAATCACCTGCTGCGCGTCGTAACCCATCCGGGCCGCGATACGAGCGTAGTGGAGCGTCTCGAGCGTGGTCGCGCCGGAGGTCATCGCGACCGCCGAGATTCCGGGGCGTTTTCGCGCTTCCTCCAGCACGATTTCGAAGACCCGCACGCGTTCAAATTCGCTCATATGCAGGAACTCGCCGATACTGGGAGCCGCCACCACGCCTTCTGCACCCTTGTCGAGCGCCCATCGCACTTCCTCGCGAAGCGCATCCTCGTTCAGGCTGTAATCGTCGTTAAACGGCGTTACCAGCATCGCGATAATTCCGTGAGCAAGTTTCACTTGAGCCTCCCTGCAGCGTCGAATCAGTAACTAATCAGTAAGTCGGTGAGAAGAAGAATATAGCCTGCCCGGTGCCGATAGCGGCTTCGTATCTGCCGAACTGCTCGCCGCGCCAGTTCCACGTGCCGGCGCCCATCGCACCCGCCATCATCAGGTAATGCGAGAAGCGGCCTTCGGGCGAACAGTGAGTTCGAAAATCTTCCGCCGAAGCGACCACTTCGGCGTGTCGTCCCTCGCGGAACCACTGCATTATGCGTTCGTCGTAAAGCCGATTCGCGGTTGAACTGATGTCCTCGGGCGAGGCCGAGGCATGGTCCAGCACCCGGTCGTAATTCCAGAAGCGATGGGACAAGCCGCCCGACGCGACCAATACCACGCGCCGTCCGGAATTCTTAATCGCCGCGCCCAGCGCGTCGCCGAAGGCAAGGTCGTTTGCGACCGACGCAAGCTGGCAGACGCCGATCGAGAGCACCCGCCGGCTGCGCCCGGGATTCAGATAATGCATCACGTTGAGCGTCGGGTAATGGAGCGGCAGATTCCGATGGGCCGAGGCGAGAGCGCGGATTCCGCGCTCTCGGGCGGTCTGCTCTATCGCGCGCGCAAGTTCCGAGTCGCCCGCGTAGTCGTATTCCAAGTCGTGGAGCATCGCGGGCAGCTCCTCGGAGGTATAAACGCCGGCGAGCCGCTCATGCGCGTTCAGCACGTAATCGAGGGTAGTGAACCAATGGGTGTCGAAGAGCACGAAGGTGTCGAAATCGAGCCCGCGTATGCGCTCGCGCTCGAGTTGCGCCATAGCGTCGTAAAAGGTCGTGACATTGCGGCCCATGTAAGCCTTGCGCGCCTCCGGGTCCATTATCATCAGGCGCGGCACATGGGTGGTGAACAGCGCAGCGACCACTTCACCCATTTCGGTTCAGTCCTCCTCGCCGTATGTCATGCATACAAGCTTGGGCTCGGTCCAGAACTCCATTCCGTAGCGACCGCCCTGGCGGCCAAGCCCGCTTTGACGGGAGCCGCCGAAAGGCGTTCTCAGATCGCGCAGGAAGAAACTGTTGACCCAGACCATCCCGGTCTAGATTCGGTCCGATACCCGAATCGCGCGTTCGAGCTTCGAGGTCCATACATACGCCGCGAGCCCGTAAAGGGTCGAATTGGCGAGCGCGATCGCTTCGGCTTCGCTGTCGAAGCGCTGCACCGACAGCACCGGGCCGAAGATTTCCTCGCAGACCGCGTGCGCCCCGGACGAAAGACCGTCGAGAATCGTGGGCAGGTAGTAGAAGCCCTCGGACGGGCTCTCAGGCACCTTGCCGCCCGTAAGCACCTTTGCGCCTTCAGCGGCGGCCTGCTCGACGAACGAGTGCACGCGCTCGCGATGGGCTGCCGATATCAGCGGTCCGTATTCTGTGCCTTCCTGGAGCGGATCCCCGATTCGGAGCTTGCCTACCTCGTCGAGCAGAAGCCCGATGAAATCCGAGGCCACGCCCGAGTCGACCAGCAAACGCGAGCCCGCCACGCACGATTGGCCCTGGCTGCGGAAGATTGACCGGGCCACGCCGCGCGCGGCGCGCTTTAGGTCGGCGTCCGCGAACACAAGGTTGGGCGACTTGCCGCCCAGTTCGAGCATCACGCGCTTAAGCGACTCGCCCGCGCTTGCCATCACCTTGCGCCCGGTCGCGACTCCGCCCGTGAACGCAACCGCGTCGACGTTCGGATGCGTCACGAGCGCGCTCCCGCTTGGGCCCAGACCGGCTATCACGTTGAGCACGCCGTCCGGAAGTCCGGCCTCGGCAGCGATTTCACCCAGCGCGATACATGTGAGCGGCGCCAGTTCGGAAGGTTTGAGCACGCAGGTGTTGCCGGTGGCGAGGCATGGGCCGAGGTTCCACGTAGCGAGCATCAGTGGCGAGTTCCACGGAATGATGATCGCGCCGACGCCGATTGGCGGACGGGCGGTCACGCTCAGGAGCCGCACGTCGTCGCCCAGAAACTTCGCTTCGCCGAAGGACGCCTCCTGGGTCCACGACTGCGCGGCGGCGGCAAAGAACCTGAGATTTCGCGCCGCGCGCGAGACGTCGTGATTGATACACTCGGAGACCGGTTTCCCGACATCACGAGCCTCGATCGTGCCGAGTTCCCTTGCCCGCTTCTCGATTCCGTCGGCCATCCGGTTGAGGATGCGTGCGCGTGCCTCAGCACTCATTCGGGGCCATGGTCCGTTGTCGGCCGCTTCGTGCGCCGCCGCGACGGCGTCGTTCACGTCTTCCGGCGAGGCGTCCGGAACCATCGCGAGCCTCTGCCCCGTGGCCGGCTCGATATCCGCGAAGCGCTCGCGGTTTTGCACGTCTACGTAGCGTCCGTTGATGAAGGGTCGTGTTTCGATTCCTTTTTCCATGGTCCGTGCTTTTGCGCTTTGCCCGGGAGGATGCCCGAGAGAATTACCCAAGGCGATTATATCCACGGTGCGGTGGACAGCCAGAACGCAGCATGGCAGGTTGCGAACTTGACCGAGAGGATGGATTGGCCCTAATCTCTCGCAAGACTTACCAGACCCCTATCAGCTGTGGCTGACTTATCAACTATCATTCCGCTGTTTCCGTTGCCCAACCTGGTTCTGTTTCCCGGCGTCACGATGCCGCTTCATATTTTCGAGCCGCGCTATCGCGAGATGATGGCGGACGTCGAGAGTGGAGACGGACTGATCGGCATGATGCTGCTCAAAGAGGATTGGGAAGAGAAATATTACGGCTACCCGGACATCTACAACATCGGATGCGCGGGCAGGGTGGGCGACGTGGTCAAGCTGCCCGACGGGCGCTACAACCTGATGCTCGAAGGTATGAGCGAGTTTCGGGTTACCCGCGAGATCCGCGAGCGCTCGTTTCGGCAAGTCGAGGTTGAATGGTGTCCGACGCGCCGGACGGCGCTTGAGTTGGACGACGAGTCGATGGAGGGGCTTCACGAGTTGCTCGTCGGCTACGTGGGAGACGTGGCGGCGCAGGCGTGGAGATCTCTGGTTGAAGAGCAGGGGATGAGGGGCGCGGATCTCATCAATTTCATCTGTTTTCATCTCGACATCCCGCCGATCGAGAAACAGACCCTGCTGGAAGCGGGACCCGACCGGGTCAATTGCCTGTTTGATATCCTCATTTTTCGCCTCGAAGAGCGAAAGGCCGGGGGACCGGGTGGCGTTCAGTGAAAAGTGAAAAGGCAGCCACTGACCGGTCCGTGGGCACGCGAACCGGGCGCTTCAGTGTCAAAAATTAGACACACTCTGCTCAAAACTACGACATAGGGTAATCCGGCGTCCTTGTCCTGAAGCAACATTTCCAACAGGTTCGCCGGGTCTCTTTATCGCGCTTGTGAAACGTGAGACGGCAAATGCGTCACTCTTCGCGCAAATCGGCTACAAATTTGGCACTTTCGAGCCCCCGTCAGTAAGGCGAAATGATTCGCGAATGGCGAATCGCGACCTTCATATGCTTCCAAACGAACCACTTTTTTCGAAAATAACCTTGCCTAAGCGCCATAAAGCAGATCCGCTCGGCCTGCCCGAACCGTGAGGCACGGGCCTTGCTTACCAAACTCAGGTAGGCAGGTTACCTAATTCGGGGCGAGGTGGGTCTCGTCGCGCAGGGGGGGCCGGAAGACGCGATCATGGAATGGGAAAACAATTCACTAGGATCTTTGTTTGTACCAGACGTCATGACGCCTGAGCAGTTCTATGACAGCAGGCACGATGACAGTACCGTCAGACCGGTCAAGAAGCTCATGATGGCTATCCTTGAGGATGCCCTCAGATGCTTTCAGAACCATGTCGACGCGAAGAGCGGCTCGCGCAAGCGGCTGTTCAATGAGGCTGAAACGTGGCTCTACAGCGACGGCGGCGAGGGACCGTTCTCCTTCGAAATGGTGTGCGACACTCTGGGTATTGAACCCGATTATCTGCGTTCGGGTCTGCGTGAATGGCGCCGGCAACAGCTTGAGGGATCGGCTACGCGCAGGCTGGCGCGTCGCTCGCCGGTGGTGCGCGCCGGACGTATCAGTTCGCCTTCGCGCCGCCGCGGCAAGCGCGTTTCGGAAGCCTGAAGCGTTCGCGCGCCGGAACGCTCGCTTCGCGGCCACACGGCACGATTCTCAATTCGCAGGATTATTACGCGGCAGAGACCCGGGATGCGGTCTCTGCCGTGTTCGTTAGCGGGTTTTTTCGAGCGTTTCGTTTCCTGACGCGCAACACCGTCTAGCGATGCGCGTTTCGAGTATCGCTTGTCCCATCGGAGACGACGGGATCGACGCTGGCAGGTGAAGGCGGAACATATCCTTTGGGTTGCGCGGCCGTCCAGGCCTCGCATTGCGCTATCTCGTCCCGGGTAACGCTCTCGTGCTTCATGATTCGATCTTCCGACCATCCCAGGCGCGTTCTCTCCAGGTGGATCCCCGGACATTTCACCCGCAGATCAAAGTTTGCGACTACAGTTGCGGAGCCCCCCGCCGATGAGCCTTGCGACGCAACGGCTCCTGACGACGCCGCGCCGCCGATTTGCCCCGTCGTACATCCTGCGAGCGCGAATGTCAGTGCGATCGCCAGTGCGAGACCGCTAGCGCGTTGCATTGAATATCTCTTTTTTCGCGCGGTTTCCCGTGCGGACCGACTCACGATTGACCGGAGGCCGTCGGGCGTCGAATCGGCCAATTCAACCCTGGTTCACGCAGCCTGAAACAGGACTCGACCGTCACGCTCGCTCTTTTTCGCTCTTCCTTCAAGGTAGGCGTGTTCGAGATGGGCGAGGGTCTCAAACGTCGCCGCCATCACGTGGTAGATGGGCCGTTCCTGGTCACCGAACACCTGCTCCGAGACCTCGTAGGCCGTCTGCGCCTTGTGCTTGGTGAGGTCGAGCATCTCCTCCTCGCGGTAGCGATGATGCTCGATGAGCTGGTTGGCGCGATGGCGATGGTCCTGGTAGATGCCGCCGTGGGCGGGCAGCACCGTTTCCACCTCGAATTTCTGAACCTTGAGCTGCGAATTGATGAAATCGCCCAGCGGGTCGCCGTAAGTCTCGGGATAGAGCCCCACGTGCGGCGTAATTTTGGGCAGCAGATGGTCACCGACTATCAGCGTCTTCTCCTTGCGCAGGTAAATCACGCAGTGCCCCGGCGCATGGCCCGGCGTCCATATGATTTCCAGCTGCCGATTGCCGATCGTCAGGACGTCGCCGTCGCGCAGGTACTGGTCGGGATGAACCACCGGCCTGTACATGTCGGTGCCCATCCAGTACGGACGCATCCCGGCCGCCGGATAACGCTCGATGGGAAACCCGTGCTTTTCGAAGAACGCGCGCGACTCGGGACGTTCGGCCCGTCCCATGTTCCCGAACATCACCATCCGATCCGCCCGTTCTGCTTCCAATTGATGAACATAGACGGTGGCGTGGGTTCTTTCGCGCAACGCTCCCGAGGCGCCGAAGTGATCGACGTGATGGTGGGTCGCCATGATAACGTCGAGGTCTTTCTCCTCGATGCCCACCTGCGCGAGCGCGTCCCGGAGCGCCGCAACGCTCTCGGGTGAATTCATCCCCGTATCGACCAGCGTCCAACTGCCACCGCAGTCGATCAGGTAAACGTTGATGATGGTTGGCCTCATCGGGAGAGGCAGAAAAATTTCGTAAATTCCCGGTACTACCTCGACTACCTTGGCTGCCATGTCGCCTACATTCTACACGACAGCGATTTCGCACAGCCATGGGGCTGTTGCGCTCGCTTATCGCCGGTAATGCGGGGCCGATGCGGGTGCGTGTTTCCCGCGCCGTTGTCGGTGCGGCCAGCGCATTGCCGGACGCGCCCTGGCCCGCGTTATTCGTGAATTTCGTCCTTCACGAGGAAGGACAGCTTCATCTTGACCTTCCACCGGGCAACCTTGTTGTTTTCGACCATCGCGGAAACATGGATCACCTCGGCGGTATGGATGCCCGAGATCGTCACGCTTGCGCGTGCGACCGCCAGAGACACCGCGTCCTCGATCGAGTTGGTCGAGATGCCTGTAAGCTCGATCGTTTTTTCTACCATGACTCAGACAGCTCCCTGCAAGTGGCCACGATTTGACGCCCGCCCTGGCGGGCGCTACGTTTTGCCCTGCGTCGTGATTAGCGCACGCGGAGCATTCAAACAAGGCACGTCCGCAGATGGGGCTTTTGGTCTGCGAAATTCGACCAGGGAGAGAGTCATGGCAAAACACGGGAAACTCAGTCTTCAGAACTTGGGATACTCGATGCCGGGAGATGCGCCGGCCTTCCAGCGGCCGCCGTTTTACTATCGCGACACCCATTCGATCGCAGTCGCTTTCGAAACCGACCCGGATGCCGCTCTGGAAGTTCTGCCGGAGCCTCTAACCCTCAGCGAACCGGCGACCGCCGTGCTTTCCTTTTACGACTACAAGTGGTCAACCTTCGGCCCGTATCGCGAGACGATCCTTTCGCTGTTCGTCGATCACAACGGACGCCCGATGAACTATGTCGCGCATATCGCGGTCACGACCGAACCGCCGATGCTGGGTGGCCGCGAAATCTGGGGATATCCGAAAAAGCTTGCTTCGATATCCCTGGAGCGTGACCGCGACATGATTTGCGGAACCATCGAGCGTCCGGCGGGAATCCGGCTGGCGAGCGCGGTTGTCCGGCCCGAGCGTCCTATCGCCAATCCTACAGGATGGGGCGGACGTCCGGCGCTCAGCCTGCGGATAATTCCGTCGCCCGAGCGCGACGCCGAGCGTCCGACCTGCGCGGAGCTTATCGAGGCCGAAATCGACCAGAACATCACCCAGGCGTGGGAAGGCCCCGGCTCGGCTTCGTTTCTCGACGCGAGCACGCTCGATCCCTGGAACTGCTTTCCGATCAAGCGAGTCCTGTCCGCAAGCTATATCGTTTACGACATGACTCTAGGCTTCGGGAAGGTGATCGATCGCCTGCGCTGACGCCCAACGCCGAGAAAGGCGGATCAGTTGACCGTCAGGATAGAAATTCCCGAAGGCGAACAGGCTCTCGTCGATTTCGTCCTGTTTCACGACCGGGTCTACGAATATCGAAGCGCCCGGTGGACGGCGATGCTCCCGCTCCAGATGCCCGTTCTGACGGGCGGGAGCGCTTTCGCCGAAGGCCGCACGCTGCGACCGCTGGTTGCGCGCGAGGACGGCCGAATCGTCGCTCGCGTGCTCGCGATGATCGACGACCGTTACGTTCGCCACTGGAACGAACCGCTCGGTCATCTGGTGATGTTCGAGGCGTTGCCCGGTACGGCCGACGCCGTGAAACGGCTTATCGACGAGGCGTGCGAGTGGTTTCGTGCCCGGGGAATTGTCGCGGCACGGGCAGGCTTCGGGATGCTCGAATTTCCCTTTGTGATCGACGATTACGAAACCCTGCCCCCGAGCACCTCGCGGCAAAACCCGTCCTACTACCATAACCTGCTCAAGAATGCGGGCTTCGAAAGCGAGAAGGGGTGGGTGGACTACAAAATCAGAGTCACGCCCGAACTGGTCGCACGCTACGAGAGCGCACTCGAAGCCGCGCGCCGGGGAGGATTCTCGATCGTCCCGGTGAAGAACGCAGATCCGAAACGCCGCCTTCGCGACTTCACGTTGACCTGGAACGACGCCTTCAAAGCCCATTGGGGCGCAGTCCCGTTCAGCGAGGACGA
>JBJKQX010000386.1:0-3514 GCA_046704965.1 Binataceae bacterium (SeqCode) | reverse complement strand
TCCAGTGGGCACGCAAGGAAGCCGAGAAGGTCGAAGAGAGATTCAAAAAATATTTGGACCTGAGCAGGTTGTAGGCAGTCGCCCCGGATAACCAAGGGACGGCGCTGCCGTTGCGATTCGGCGCGCTGATTTTGAGACGCTGCGCGCCGGTCAGGCTTTCTTGTCCTGGTCTTCGAGCATGTGCAGCAGTTCCTGGTAATGCTTCGGCATCGTGACCGTGCCGCGCATCGAAACCGGAATCGGATAGCGCACCCCTCCCTTCTGGGTTCCTTCCAGCCCTTCGAGCAGTTCGTCAACGTGCCCCCACGGAAGCGCGAAAACCATCTCGGTGTCCTGCGCCATGCCAAATACGCGATCGCCGTTGCATGGCAGAATCACCTTGGGCGCGTCGGTCTGCATCGTCTGGATAACGATTTCGGCACAATCCAGCCGCCCGCCCGTGGTACTTTCGATTCGCCCTCCCCGCTTGTAGAGCATCGCGTTCACGAGCCTCATCACCTGCGCGCTGTTGCCGTAAACGGCGACGATATGGGGCTCGAAGTTGGCGCGGCCGAGAGGCGCGACGCATACGTGATCGTAGCTTCCGGGCTCGAAGCGCCAGGTTTCGGCCTCGAGACGGGCCGCGGCCTCGTCGGTCTCGCAATACATCCCGGACGCCGCGAAACCCTTCAAGTAGGCGTCATTGGGCTTGTGGAAACCGAACGCGATCGCTGAGAGCGGGCAAATCACGTCCTCCCGGCCCACCGCCAGCGACCATCCGTAGCGCCGCGCGACGCCTATCGACTGGCATACGATCCAGTTCTCGTTGAAATTCTTGCTCGGCACGCGCACGCCCTCTGGAACCGGCTCGCCCGGCGCGAGCATCCTGATGCCGAGCGGAAAGGTGTCGGTGCGTACGTAGCGGGCGATAGCGCCGTCGAGATCTTTTAGTTTTTCCGCAACTTTGTCGTCCATCTGTCTTCTCTCTCTTTCACTCCCGGCGTGGTTCAGGCACGTCGCGCGCGGATTACGTAATGGTAAGGGAGCGGGGCGAGCGTCTCCGCGCTAAGTCCGAAATTCTCGACGCGACGGGCCCCGTCGGCGCTGCCGTAGGTATGGTCGCGCGGCGGTCCGACCGGGCGATCGACCTCGCTGTTCCAATCGACGAACAGGGCCACGCCGTCGGGCTTCATCAGGCTGATAAGCTCGCGCATCGCGTCGTCGCCCAATTCGTGGAGCACGTTGATTGCAAGTATCCGGTCGGCCTTGCCCACGTACGGCCCGATCTCTTCGGTCAGGACCGGCTTCAGGTTGGAAAGCGAGGCGACCTCGGGCTTGGCCCGCAGCATCTTGAGCATCTCGGGCTGCTCGTCGAGCGCGACCACGGTCAGGTCGGGACGCGCCGTGGCAAGCGGGATTGCGAAAGCTCCCGTGCCGGTTCCGAAATCAACCACGAGGCCGTCGCGCGGGGCGTCGAGCAGCTCGAAGATCTTCGCGGGCGGCATGTATTCGAGCCGCTTCGGATCGTCGAGCAGAGCCGCGCGCGCCGGGTCGAAACGCTCGGGCTGCTTTGCGCCGTGACGATCGTGACCGTGATGATGGTGATGGTGGCCGTGTCCGTGACCGTGTCCTTCGTCCATGCGGGCAATCCTAGCGCCTTCGGCTCGGTATCAGAAAGCCTCAAGGACGCGATCGGGATGACCGGGCGCTTAAGCCTTCAGCACGGCAGGGCGGTTCAGTCGGCGGGTGCGCCTAATGGGTCTCGAACAGGATGGGTTGCGAGCGGAGCCATACGTAGAGCAGCAACAACACGATGACGGGGCCTTCGAACGCGGCCATCTGTACACTCATCAGCTCGGCGCCAACGTAGAGATAGGCAAATATGAAGATGAAGTGGCTCATCACGGCTTCGGCCAGGTAGCAAAGCGCGAGTATCAGGCCCCATCGGCGCTCCGCCAGGATTCCGGCCGCGAACAACAGGAAGATTGCGGCCTTGATTGCGAGTACGATACGGGCGGGTTCGCCGTGGAACTTGAGCCCCGCGATCATGGCTTCAATCGGAGCGTAGGAGAACAGCATCGCGCCAGTCGCAGCCTGAACCGCCAGCGCCGCAGCCCACACCACCGACAGCACCGCGAAGACTTTCAAATCCACCGCCCACGGCGTCTTTAACGATTCGCGTCCCAACCCAATCGTATCTTGAACCTTCTGACTACGGATTCCAATCCGCGCAGCACGAAGTACCATTGGGCGAACCCGCAGCCGTTCGACCCGCCCATTTTGTTGTCCAAGAGTAGTCCAGCCTCCCGCGGACACACGCTTCGACTCCGACGAGTCTATTATTTGATCAGCGTAAGCGTGACAATTTCCGCTTGGGGATGTCTGAGGCGTCAGTAGTCCTTGCCGTTCCCTCGATGCGGCAATCCTTGCCCTGTCGCGTGCCCCTTTACGATAATCGCGTCTGTAGGGCGGGCCGACGCGACAGGCTTATACTCCGCGATGCGACGCGAAGGAGAGTGCGTCCGCATGAACGGCATACATGATATCGGCGGGATGGACGGTTTCGGCCCCGTCGTGCGCGAGAGCGACGAGCCGGTTTTCCATCAAGACTGGGAAGGCCGGATGTTCGCGATAAACAACCTGCTGATCGGAAGCGGGCTTTTCAACGTGGACGAGTTCCGCCACGCGATCGAGCGTATCCCGGCACCGCGCTATCTCGACTCGACTTACTACGAGAAATGGCTCGACGCGGTCCAGACGCTCTTGGTCGAAAAGGGCGTCGTCGCGCGCGAGGAACTGGAACGGTGCGGCGCCGCGCCCAATCCACCCTCGCAACCCGCGACAACCCGTCCGGTCGCAAGCAAAGCGTCGCGGGGGCAGGTGCGGACGAAGGCGAAGTTTCGAGTGGGGGACAAGGTTATAGCGCGCAATCTGAATCCGTCCGGTCATATCCGCTTGCCTCGTTACGTGCGCGGGCGGCGCGGCGTAATTCGAGCCGATCAAGGCGTTTACGTGCTGGCGGACGCGAGCGCGCACGACGGCCCTGCTCATAGTCAGCACGTTTATTCGGTGTCATTCGAAGGTCGAGAGCTATGGGGCGCCGACGGGACAGGGCGCGAGCGCGTGTATATCGACCTTTGGGAAGATTACCTCGCACCCGACAAGACGGCGGGATCGCGTACCACGGCGAAGTCGAAGAAATCCGCTTCGAGCGGCAAACGGAGATAGGCGATGGCAGGTACACACGGGACGTTGCCGTCGGGTGCGGCGCTTCGGGTCAAGGCGTTGGAGTCGCTGCTGGAAGAAAAGGGACTGGTCGATTCGCAGGCGCTCGACGCTATCGTGGACACCTACGAAACGCAGGTCGGACCGCGAAACGGGGCACGCGTGGTCGCCAGGGCGTGGACCGATCCTGCCTTCCGCAAGCGGCTTCTCGAAAACGCGAGCGCGGCCGTGGCCGAGATGGGAATCGCGGGACCGGAAGGCGAGCATCTGATGGCGGTCGAGAACTCGCCGCGGGTGCATAACCTCATCG